>NZ_JANEWL010000069.1:0-25840 GCF_028069815.1 Citrobacter sp. Awk 2 | reverse complement strand
CCGTATAGTAAATATTAAATAAGAAAGTTAATCATTCTCTACTCTGTCTCAGGCATTCGGAATTATGGCCAGAAAAACAAAAGCTGATGCCCTCAAAACGCGCCAGCTCCTGATTGAAACAGCGATAGCGCAGTTTGCCGTGCGCGGCGTAGGCAATACAACGCTAAACGACATTGCGGACGCCGCCAACGTGACGCGGGGGGCGCTTTACTGGCATTTTGAAAATAAGACCCAGCTGTTTAATGAGCTATGGTTACAACAACCTCCTCTCCGCAACCTTATTCAGGAAAAACTCATTGGTCGTTGGGGAGATAATCCTTTGCAGCGGTTGCGTGAGAAATTAGTTGTAGGTTTGCAATATATTGCTGAGAATCCTCGTCAGCAGGCATTAATGCAAATTTTATATCATAAGTGTGAATTTCATAACGATATGATATCAGAGCAGACAATTCGCGATAAAATAGGGCTGAGTCATCAACGTATTCGTGAGTCTTTACAGCAGTGTGCGGTTAACAATCTGATCGCTACCAGCCTTGATCTAGACGTTATCATCATTATTTTGCATGGCAGTTTTAGCGGAATAATAAAAAACTGGTTAATGAATCCAGCGAGTTATGATCTCTACCAACAAGCACCTGTATTAGTCGATAATGTATTAAAAATGTTAAGCCCTGATGGTTGCATGCTGCAATTGATTCAGGGTGAGGATCAGGCTGGCTAGTTTCTGCCGCCATGGACTGACGGCAGTTACAGAACGGTAAGCACCTGGCGCACTATTCGAGGTCGACGCAATTGACCAGCTTGAGGGGATTCACTGAGTTCATATTCCGGCACTTGTCGTGCTCTGTTGTCATTAACTCTATCCACTGAATGAGTAGTGCATCAAAAAGAAAAACAAAGACAGCAAAAACAACCAGCCACCAATACTTGCGAATCATTACCAAATCCTGTGTATTCATGCCCAAGTGTGCAGGGAATATACACGAAATCTAAAAGCTGAGAAGCAGACTTACAATGCTTTTACTTTGCTGAAATTCCATCGCTCTTTTCCGGTAATCGACTCTTTTTAGACAGGTTTTTCGTCTTGCGTTTTTTCACCTTTGCAAGCTCATTCTCTGAAAAATGGGAGCTAATACGCAGTCTCCGCAGTCCCATTTTTACGTATTCATCATTGATTTCAATACCGACAAACTGACGCCCCAAACCCACTGCGGTTGCCCCGGTAGTGAAGCTACCCGCGAACGGATCTAACACCCAGTCGTTTGGATTCGAGGAGGCCAAAATGATGCGTTCCAGCAGAGCTTTAGGCTTTTGGGTTGGATGGTTTTCGTATTCATCCATCAGGTAGCGGACGCGTGGAAATTCCCAGACATTACCCGGTACTTTTTTATGATTGTAGGGTTGAGGTGGGTTCTTTCTGTAATCGATCAGCGCGCGTTTCGCCCCCGTTTTCGCTTCAACCAAAATATCATCACGGTTAAATGTATAACTTTTTGGGTCTTTGACCATCATCAGGATCGGTTCATACATGGAGCCAAAGTACTTTTTGGCCTGTACTCCCGAGCTATCATAGGCCCACACAATACGGCTTTTGATGGTAAAAAGCTGTCGGCATTTGAGATCGATGTACGGCATGTTCTCCGTACTGTTCATGATGTACATGGTGCCTTGTGGCTTTAATATTCGATGGCATTCATCAATGCACTCGAACAGCCAGGCCAGAAAGCTCTCTTCGTCCCAGGATTCTATCAACCCGTCAAAATCTTTCCCGATGTTATAAGGCGGGTCGGCAAAGATCAGATCGATGCTTTCAGACGGCAGCTTTTTCAGTTCAGTTAGCGCATCACCTTGGATTATCTTTTTTGATTCATCACCAAAGTAGACAGGTTCACATCTTGCTTTCATCACCAAAGCCTCCGTGTGACGCGAATAAAAAAGGCGCTTCCCCATGCCGAGTAGCGCCTTTTAAAACAAACATTTCGCTGATTAGTATCAGTTCATGCCGTATTTTTTCAGTTTTTTACGCAGCGTACCACGGTTGATGCCCATCATCAGGGCAGCACGGGTCTGGTTACCGCGGGTGTATTGCATCACCATGTCCAACAGGGGCTGTTCTACTTCAGCCAGTACCAGCTCATAGAGATCGTTAACATCCTGACCATTCAATTGAGCAAAATAGTTCTTCAGTGCCTGTTTAACCGAGTCACGCAGGGGTTTTTGAGTTACCTGATCCTGAGAGTTAACGGTAGAAACGGTCAGTACGTCAGAATTTACGCGTTGTTCGAACATAGTTCTGTCAGCTCTTTATTTCTGTTTACGCAAAATTTTCGAAGTATGCCTCCAACGCCGCCAGCTGTTCGCTGGAATCTTCAATGGCGTTGAATGTGCGCCGAAACTGGTCATCTGGAGCGTGTTCCTGGAGATACCAGGATACGTGTTTACGCGCAATTCGGTACCCTTTTGCCTGACCATAAAAGTCGTGCAATTCCCGAACATGCGCACAAAGCAAGCGCTTCACCTCTGCCAGAGGCAGCGGGGGCAGCAGCTCCCCAGTGTCCAGATAATGCTGGATTTCCCGAAAGATCCAGGGTCTTCCCTGAGCTGCACGTCCTATCATCAGGGCATCCGCCCCCGTATAGTCGAGTACAGCTCTGGCTTTATGCGGGTCAGTAATGTCGCCATTCGCGATAATCGGAATGGAAACTTTCTGCTTAACTGCCCGAATACTGTCGTACTCAGCATCTCCATTGAACAAACAGGCGCGGGTGCGTCCATGAATGGTCAGAGCCTGAATGCCACAGTCTTCAGCCAGTTGGGCAATCTCTACGCAGTTACGGTGTTCCGGAGCCCAGCCGGTGCGAATCTTGAGTGTGACAGGAACGTCCACTGCATTGACGACCTCGGTTAGTATCGATTTCACTAAATCCGGGTACTGCAAGAGGGCTGAACCTGCGAGCTTGCGATTCACTTTTTTAGCCGGACACCCCATATTGATATCAATAATCTGGGCGCCGCTTTCCACGTTAATACGTGCGGCATCAGCCATCTCAACAGGGTCGCTACCGGCAATTTGCACCGTGCGAATTCCTGGCTCATCAACGTGCACCATACGTAAACGAGATTTGTCGCTTTCCCAAACCTGCGGGTTAGAAGACATCATCTCGGATACCGTCAATCCTGCTCCCATCTCATAGCACAGCGTCCTGAATGGTCTGTCAGTGATGCCAGCCATAGGTGCTGCGATCAGGCGATTTCTGAGCTGGTATTGTCCGATGCGCATGAGTTAAGAAATGACCATACTGTGACTGCAAGGCGGCGTATATTACGCATTTTTTGCATGAGATGAAAGGCCAAACTTTGACCAATCCACTGAGGTGGATCAATGAATTGCCGTAAATCTGAGCGGGTGAAAATAATTAATCATATAAATCATTGCATTATAAAAATGTGTCGATTTTATATACGCATATAATTTTGCGTAACTTCTCATTTTTTCTTCGAGGTCAGGCGGTCTGGCAAGATAATCTGCTGAATTAATCAGCAGATTATTGTGACATAGTGTGACTATGCTCTCATTTCAGAACATGATCGTAGGGTTTTTTGCGGATTACTCGACAATCACGCGGCCATTGAGCGGTTGTGCGGGGCGGTTGTTGTCGTGATGCATGGCCCGAGTGAATTTTTTTAGCTGTGTTTCGGAAAGCGTCATCGGGTGCTTCAGGATAATCCAGGTTACACCTTCGGTGCAGGGCGGTGTCGTCAGAGAACCGCTGAAGCGCCAGTAAGTCTTATCGACGGGCAGAAGCGCGTTGAGATCCATCTGCGTGGTGACGTTGATATTCTGCTCAGCTTTTTCGGGCATCACGGTCCACAGCTTATTTAATTCTGCGTTTTCAGTGCCGACATCAAACATTACCGCGACGACAGCAACATCGCCTTTTGCATCTTTGTGCACCAGGTGTGCCTCCATAGCGTAATGTTTGCCATGAATGGTGTTTTCACTCGGCGCGTGAAAATGGATCTGCTGGAGAGTAAATGGCGTGCCATCAATGGCCACAGTATCATCGGTCGAGACCTTTAGACCCGCCTGGATGGTATGACCATTGTTGATGAGCGTGACCGGCCCATCGGTATAGTGAACGCTAAGCGGTGAGAGGTGCGCTGTAAGCGCTGTGTCGATGTTGATCGGGGATTGGTTCCTCCCGGTCTGGCAAGTTTTGTACTCTTCACTGAGCGCGCCCCAGTGTTCTGGAGAACCTTCTCCCTCGTAACCCCAGTGAGATGCAAAAACCGTTACGGGTATGATGCTTAGCGCCAGCAGCACCGCCTTACCAAATATTGCTTTCATACAATTCGTCCAATGAATAATCAATGTTATTTAATACTTTAACTTCAATGAGTTAAGTGGGGTATTTTAGCATTGCGACGATGGCGGGGGAGGTACAAAAAAAGGGAAAACGTGGCCTACAGAGAGGCCACGGGAAAGGACTATTTTTTCTTGCCGGTAATACGACACCACTCTTCTTTTTCGATGACGGGATCGAGCGTAAAGAGATCGGCATAGGCTTCGCAGACACTGTCAGCCTGGCTGGCCAGTATCCCGGAAAGCCCCAGCAAACCGCCTTCAACGGGCAGGACGCTGATTAACGGCGCCAGTTCACGCAATGGGCCTGCCAGGATGTTGGCGACCACGACGTCGGCCTTCATCGCTTCTGGCTGGTCTTTCGGCAGGTATAACTCCAGGCGGTCAGATACGCCATTACGCTGGGCGTTATCGCGGCTTGCCTGAATGGCCTGCGGATCGATATCGACGCCAATCGCTTTTGCTGCTCCGAGTTTCAGTGCTGCAATTGCCAGGATGCCGGAGCCGCAGCCAAAGTCGATCACTGTTTTACCGTTGAGGTCGAGACCATCGAGCCACTGCAGGCACAAAGAGGTCGTTGGATGAGTGCCTGTGCCAAACGCCAGACCAGGGTCCAGCATCACATTGACGGCGTTCTCATCCGGAACATCGCGCCAGCTCGGGCAAATCCACAGACGTTCACCAAAGCGCATAGGGTGGAAATTGTCCATCCATTCGCGTTCCCAGTCTTTATCTTCAAGCTGTTCGATTTTATGCACGAAGCCTTCGCCCAGCAGCGGGTGCTGTTCCAGAATAGCAACCACTTCTTTCATGTCGGTTTCGGCATCGAACAGACCAATTACATCGGTATCGCCCCACAGGCGAGTTTCGCCCGGCAGGGGCTCGAACACAGGTGTATCATGCGTATCCTGGAAAGTGATGGAAACAGCGCCTGCTTCCATCAGTGCATCGCTTAACTCTTCTGCGTTAGCACCCGTTGTGTTCAGTTTCAGTTGGATCCATGGCATGGCAAAACTCTTTATTTATCAGTAGTCAATATGGCGGCTTGCGGGGCGGTAGAACCGAAACGGTTTCCGACCAGGAAAGCCAGCAAACTTATCAGCAACGAGGGCACAATCGGATGGAAGCCCAGGTACTGAACGTTAAAAGTAGCGAGTACGGCATACAACACGCCGCCGACAATCATGGCGCTCAATGCGCCTGCGGCGTTCGCCCGCTCCCAGTACAGGCCCAGCACCAGTGGCCACAGGAAGACCGCTTCTAACCCGCCAAACGCCAGCAGGTTGAGCCAGATAATCATCTCTGGTGGTTTCCAGGCGGCCAGCAGCAGTAATGCACCCAGCAGCAAGGTAATCACAGCGGACATGCGCTTCAGACGCGTTTCATTTTTCAGCTGTTCCGGGCGAATGTTCAGATAAAGATCTTTAATGATCGTAGCGGAACTTTGCAGCAATTGGGCATTGATCGTTGACATGATCGCAGCCATCGGCGCGGCCAGGAAGATCCCGGCGGCAAACGGTGGTAACACTTTTACCATCAGTGTCGGGATCACCAGATCGGGTACCGTCAGGTCAGGGATCACCGCACGTCCCAACGCACCCGCCAGATGCATGCCAAACATCAGGATTGCCACCACGATAGTGCCGATAATAATCCCACGGTGTACCGCTTTACTGTCTTTATAGGAGATGCAGCGTACCGCCGTATGCGGCAGTCCAATCACGCCAAAGCACACCAGTACCCAGAACGATGTCATAAATGTGGGTGACAAAATGTCATCTGCGCCTTGTGGTGATACCAGTTTAGGATCGATGGTTTGCAGGGTTTCAACCGCATGGCTAAGGCCACCGGCAGCATGGACGACGCCTACCAGCAGGACTATCGTGCCAATCAGCATCACCATGCCCTGCATCGTGTCATTTAGTACGCTGGCGCGGAATCCGCCAAACGCCGTGTAGAGGGCAATACTGACGCCAAAGATCAGCAGGCCAGTTTCGTACGGAATGCCCGCGGCAGTTTCCAGCAAACGTGCGCCGCCGATGAACTGTACCGTCATCGCGCCAACGAAGGCGACCAGCAGGCTAAGGCTCGCCAGCCAGACCAGTAACCGGCTTTGATAGCGGGCAAACAGCATATCGTTGAGGGTTACGGCATTATAGCGTCGCGCCAGAATAGCGAATTTCTTACCGAGAATACCCAGCGAAAGCCAAACGGCAGGTAGCTGGATCATCGCCAGCAACACCCAGCCCAGCCCGTATTTATATGCCGCACCGGGACCACCAATAAAGGAGCTTGCGCTAATGTAGGTTGCGGTTAGCGTCATGGCCAATACGACCCCGCCCATCGAGCGGCTGCCGAGGAAATATTCATTCAGGAAAGTGCCGGTCGTACGTTTTCTCATGGCGTAAACTGAGAGACCGAACACCACCAGAAGATAGGCAACCAGCGGCAAAATCACTTCAAGCTGCATCGTCATCCTCCAGCGGAATGTCGCGATAGATAAACTTCACCATCGCCCAGCACAGTACTATGAAAACCAGCGGCGTAAGCAGGCAGGCCATTTCGAACCAGTGCGGTAAGCCGGTAAAACCCAGCGTTGAATCTGGTAAGTAAGCGGCCACTAACCATGTGGCAAGATATAAAAGGGTCAGCCACAGCGCCCAGCGCGCCTCTTTATGGGCCTGAACAAAACGAGCGTCCATTTTTTGTCCCTTGTGGATAAAGAAAGCGAGGATTGTACCTTATGGCACGTACGGGAGGGGAGAAAAACAAAAGGCCGGAATTTCCGGCCTTTTCGGTTAACGCGTGCTTACTTTTCCTGAAGTCCGAGTTTTTTCTCCAGGTAGTGGATGTTGGTTCCACCGTGCTGGAAGTGCTCGTCATTCATGATGCGGATCTGCAGATCAACGTTGGTTTTGATACCGTCGATGATCAGTTCCTGCAATGCGTTTTTCATACGGGCAATTGCCACGTCGCGGTTTTCACCGTAGCAAATCAGCTTACCGATCATTGAGTCATAGTACGGAGGTACAGTGTAGCCTGCGTAAATATGAGATTCCCAGCGTACACCAAAGCCACCCGGCGCGTGGAAACGCGTGATTTTGCCCGGGCTTGGCAGGAAGGTGTTCGGGTCTTCGGCGTTGATACGGCATTCTACCGCATGGCCTTTAACCACAACCTCGTCCTGCTTGATGGATAGCGGTTGGCCAGCAGCAATACGCAACTGTTCTTTGATCAGGTCAACGCCAGTGATCATCTCAGTGACCGGGTGTTCAACCTGAATACGGGTGTTCATTTCAATGAAGTAGAACTCACCGTTTTCGAACAGGAACTCGAAAGTACCTGCCCCGCGATAGCCGATATCAACACACGCTTTGGCACAACGCTCGCCGATGTAGCGACGCAGTTCCGGGGTGATACCCGGCGCAGGTGCTTCTTCGACGACTTTCTGGTGACGGCGCTGCATGGAGCAGTCACGTTCAGCCAGATAAATCGCGTTACCCTGACCGTCAGCCAGCACCTGAATTTCGATGTGGCGTGGGTTTTCCAGGTATTTCTCCATGTAGACCATGTCGTTGTTGAAAGCTGCTTTCGCTTCCGCTTTGGTCATGGAGATGGATTGCGCCAATTCGGCATCACTGCGCACGACGCGCATACCGCGTCCGCCGCCGCCGCCGGAGGCTTTGATGATTACCGGATAGCCGATGCGTTTGGCATGAGCGCGGTTAGCGTCCATGTCGTCGCCCAGCGGGCCGTCAGAACCTGGAACGGTCGGTACGCCAGCTTTCTTCATCGCAGTAATCGCGGACACTTTGTCACCCATCAGACGGATGGTGTCAGCTTTCGGGCCGATGAAGATAAAACCAGAACGTTCGACCTGTTCAGCGAAGTTGGCGTTCTCAGAGAGGAAGCCATAGCCCGGGTGGATTGCCACTGCGCCGGTGATTTCAGCAGCACTAATGATTGCCGGGATGTTCAGATAGCTTTTAACGGACGGAGCTGGGCCAATACAGACCGTCTCATCCGCCAGCAATACGTGTTTTAAATCGCGATCCGCGCTTGAGTGCACAGCGACAGTCTTGATGCCCAGTTCTTTACAGGCACGAAGAATACGCAAGGCAATCTCGCCGCGGTTAGCGATGACAATTTTATCCAACATGTTCGCCTCGTTATTCGATGACGACCAGCGGCTCGTCAAATTCTACCGGTTGACCACTTTCTACCAGAATCGCTTTCACTACGCCGGATTTGTCGGCTTCGATCTGGTTCATCATTTTCATGGCTTCAACGATGCACAGGGTATCGCCCGCATTGACTTTCTGGCCGATTTCGATGAACGCTTTCGCGTCTGGGCTCGGGGTGCGGTAGAACGTACCAACCATTGGGGAGCGTACGATGTGACCACTGATTTCCGCTGCTGCCGGCGCTTCCATACTTGGAGTGGCAGTCTGTGCAACAGCGTTAGACAGAGCTGGCTGCTGCATCACTGGTGCAGCATAAGCCTGTTGCATCATTGGAAAACTTGCAGCTGGCGCTGCACGGCTGATGCGTACAGACTCTTCGCCTTCAGAAATTTCCAGTTCGGAGATGCCTGATTCTTCAACCAGCTCGATCAGTTTTTTAATCTTACGAATATCCATGAGTGGGTTCCGTACTCTTTGTTTAGTGAGATTGTGACAGGCGTTTTACCGCCGTCTGTATAGCATTTTTATAACAGTGAGTGACAAGATGCCACGCATCTCAGGCGTTGCACTGCGTGCTGCGGCCATTATATGAGATTGCCAGACTTGTTAGTCATTGTGCGGCTATCTTCTGCCATTTTCGGGTAAAAGACAAAATATACCTTCAATATGCGATTGTCACCCTTTCTGCGCTGTAAAAACGCTACCGGGGAGAGCAAAGGCGCACATTATAACTATTTCGTAGCAATTGGCAGCTAAATACTGGTCTTATCAGGGAAGATAATCAACCGCTGGCATGTAAAGAACATGGGTTCGTCCGTGTTTTGCAACGTACTGCACATAACGTGAAACTACCGCCACCACTGGCGAAACTTCTTGTAGCGGCTGGCTAACAGCGCCGCTGCAAGTGCAGCATAAATAATCGGTTGCGGGGAGATAATTTTTACCGACCACAAATAATGTATGGGTACCAGGATCGCCACAAGATAGACGAAGTTGTGCAGATACTGCCAATATTTACCCAGTTTTCGCTGGGCTGCCTGTGTAGAGGTTAAGGCGAGGGAGAATAATATGACCCAGCTGACAATGCCCAGCATCAAATAAGGTCGAGTCGTCAGTTCTCGCCCCAGCAATGCCAGGTTATTAATGCCTAATTCCAGTAGCGCATAGCTGGTTAAATGTAACGTTGCCCAGGCGAAACACCATAGCCCTAACAGGCGGCGAGTGCGTATCAATAATGGCTGTTTAGCGTAGCGCGCCAACGGCGCGACCAGCAAGGTAGCCAGTAAGAATTTCAGAGCTGTCCGACCGGTAAAGTGCTGAATGTCTTTGACCGGATCGGCGCTCAGTCCCCCATGATTTACCGCCCAAAATAGCCAGAGAAACGGTAAAAGTCCGGCAAGATGCAGGCAAACTTTCAGCCAGGTAATCTGTTTTGCAGTCAGGCGCACTTAAAAATTCTCCCGCAGATCGAGACCTCGGTACAGAGCAGCAACGTCCTTTGCATAGCCATTAAACAGCAGTGTGGGCTGGCGCTGTACATCCAGTATGCCGCCCGCGCCGATGAAGCGTTCAGTCGCTTGTGACCAGCGGGGATGATCGACATGAGGATTCACATTGGCATAAAAACCGTATTCATCGGACGCAGCCATATTCCAGGTGGTTGGCGGGCGTTCACGCGTCAGTTTAATACTGACGATCGACTTAATGCCTTTAAACCCGTATTTCCATGGCACCGTTAAGCGAATAGGGGCACCATTTTGTGGCGGAAGTGCCTTGCCATACACGCCCACGGTAAGCAGCGTGAGCGGATGCATGGCCTCATCCAGACGTAGCCCTTCAACATAAGGATATTTTAACCCACCGCCAATAAAGCGATCTTTCTGCCCCGGCATCTCTTCAGGGGCGTAGCGTGTTTCGAACGCGACATATTTTGCATTGCTGGTGGGTTCAACCAGCGCTAGCAGTTTATGTAAAGGAAAACCAATCCACGGCACCACCATTGACCAGGCTTCCACGCAGCGCATTCGATATATACGTTCTTCCAGTGGGAAGCGGGTGGTTAAGTCATCATGATCGAGCGTCAACGGTTTAGCGACTTCACCGCTGATTTTCAGCGTCCAGGGATCGGTTTTCAGACTGCCGGCATTGGCTGCAGGATCGGCTTTGTCGAGGCCGAACTCGTAGAAGTTGTTATAGCCAGAAACCTTATCTTCTGGTGTTAAAGGAAGCGTATTTTGCCAGACTGCCGGCTTGCTGAATTCAAGGGGTTTACCGGCAGGCGCGGGCGGACGGTCATTGCCTTTAAACCAGCTCAGAAGATCGGCCTCGGCAGAAAAGGGCAAAGACAATGCGGCGGCGCTGATACCCAGCGCTTTCAACACCTGGCGGCGCTGCATAAAAAAAGCCGACTCGGCTGTTACATCGGCTTCAGTGAATGGACGTATTTTCTTCATAACGGACTCCCGACATACGCGCAAAGGCTCATACTGGCGCGTAGTTACTATGGCAGGGAGTCCGTCAATGTGCAGAGAAATTTAGTTAATTAAATGTAAATTTGTATCTGCGAATTGTTTTATTTCACCTTCACCAGCGTACGGCCTTGCACCTGGTTATTGATGATGGCATCGGCGAACTTCGGTGCATCGGCAAGCGTGATTTCTGTCGCTGCCTGGGTATAGAACGACTCTGGCAGGTCGTTAACCAGACGTTGCCAGGCCTGTGCACGACGAGCCGGAGGCGTCATCACGGAGTCGACGCCCTGTAAGCGCACGTTGCGCAGAATAAACGGCATCACCGTGGTGGGCAGCGCAAAACCGCCAGCCAGACCACAGGCGGCAACACAACCACCATAGTTCATCTGCGCCAGTACTTTTGCCAGCACTTTGTCGCCAACGGTATCAATGGCACCCGCCCACAGTTGCTTTTCCAGCGGACGAGATTCAGCAAACTCATCACGGCCCAGAATGCGGTTGGCTCCCAGGCTTTTCAGGTAGTCGTGAGTGCTTTCGCGGCCTGATACTGCCGCAACCTGGTAACCCAGTTTGTGCAGCAGCGCAACGGCAGTACTGCCTACACCACCGCTGGCACCGGTGACGACGATTTCGCCGTCTTCCGGGCGGATACCGGCATCTTCAAGCGCCATGACGCACAGCATCGCGGTAAAACCGGCGGTGCCAATGACCATGGCTTTGCGACCGTCCAGTCCTTTTGGCAGCGCAACCAGCCAATCGCCTTTAACACGCGCGCGTTCGGCCAGCCCACCCCAATGATTCTCACCCACGCCCCATCCGGTCAGTAAGACTTCCTGGCCTGCATGAAAACGAGGATCTTCACTTGCGCGTACGGTACCGGCGAAATCGATACCAGGAATCATCGGAAAATTGCGGATAATTTTACCCTTGCCGGTGATGGCGAGGGCATCTTTATAGTTCAGGCTCGACCAGTGAACATCCACCGTCACATCGCCTTCAGGTAGCTGATTTTCGTCGAGGGGTTGAACGGATGCGAGGGTTTTTCCGTCCTGCTGTTCTAAGATCAAAGCCTGCATAACCTGTCCTCAATTCATATAGTGGATTGGAAAATTATCTGTGAAGACTATACTCGCTAATTAAAACATGATGCCGATTCTGCGCAATAAATTGCCAGATATACCTGATTTGGTAGTATGCCCACATTGTTTGTGTAAATTGACGGATTTCGCGTTCAGTTTTGCATTTTCGTGTCGCTTTTTCACTTTCACACCTGATTCATCACTGTCGGAGTTAACACAAGGATGCGATTAACGACGAAATTTTCAGCCTTTGTCACGCTGCTTACCGGGTTAACGATTTTCGTGACGCTGATAGGTTGCTCGCTGAGTTTCTATAACGCTATTCAATATAAGTTCACCACCCGCGTCCATGCCGTCGCGACGGCGATCGATACCCATCTGGTCACCCGGGATGTCGTGTCCTTAACGCCGCAAATTGATGAATTGATGATTTCGGTTGATATCGTCCGTATTGAATTGCTTCAGGGTGACAGCGTTGTTTATAGCCATTCCCGAACCAGTAGCTACCGCCCTGCGGGGACGAATAACCTTTATCGCGATCTCACCGTGCCATTGGTCAAGCATCCGGGGATGTCGCTGCGTATGGTTTACCAGGATCCGATGGGCAACTATTTCCATTCGTTGATGACCACGGCGCCACTCACGCTATCGATAGGCTTTATTATCCTGATGCTGTTTTTGTCGGTGCGTTGGCTTCAACGTCAGCTTTCCGGGCAAGAACTACTGGAGATTCGTTCAACGCGGATCCTCAACGGTGAACGCGGGCCAAACGTTCGGGGAACGGTCTATGAGTGGCCAGCGCGTACCAGTAGTGCGCTCGACATGCTACTGACCGAAATTCAAAATGCTCGTGAGCAACGCAGCAGGCTGGATACGTTAATTCGCTCCTATGTTGCCCAGGATACAAAAACGGGGCTGAGCAACCGCTTGTTCTTTGATAACCAACTGGCGACGCTGCTGGAAGATCAGGAAAAAGTCGGCTCGCATGGTGTGGTGATGATGGTTCGTCTGCCGGACTTTACGCTGCTACGCGAGAGCTGGGGTATTACCCAGGCGGAAGAACAAATTTCAACGCTTATCAATTTGTTGTCTACCTTTATGATGCGCTACCCGGGCGCACTGTTAGCGCGTTACCACCGAAGCGATTTTGCCATCCTGCTGCCACACCGCACGTTAAAAGAAGCGGAAAGCATTGCCGGGCAACTCTTGAAAGCGGTGGATGCACTTCCGGCTAACAAAATGATCGATCGTGCCGATATGGTTCATATTGGCATTTGTGTCTGTCGCAGCGGTCAATCGACTGAACAAGTTATGGATCATGCCGAAGCAGCCACCCGGAATTCAGTATTACAAGGCGGGAACAGTTGGTCGGTGTATGACGACTCTCTGCCGGAAAAAGGCCGGGGCAATGTGCGCTGGCGAACGCTGATTGAGCAGATGCTCAGTCGGGGCGGGCCGCGAATTTATCAAAAACCTGCCGTAACGCGTGAAGGGCGGGTGCACCATCGCGAACTTATGTGCCGTATTTTCGATGGCAGCGAAGAAGTCATCTCGGCGGAATATATGCCGATGGTGCTGCAATTTGGTCTGGCGGAAGAGTATGACCGTCTGCAGTTAAGCCGTCTCATCCTGCTTTTGGGTTACTGGCCGCAGGAAAATCTGGCGATGCAGACGACGGTTGAATCGCTTATTCGTCCACGTTTTCAGCGTTGGCTGCGAGATACGCTGATGCAGTGCGAAAAATCGCTACGTAAACGCATAATTATTGAACTTGCTGAGGCGGATGTTTGTCAACACATCAGCCGGTTACAACCGGTTATCCGATTAATGGATGCGCTTGGCGTACGTATCGCCGTTACGCAGGCCGGTTTAACGTTGGTGAGTACCAGCTGGATCAAAGAGCTAAATGTCGAATTGTTGAAGCTTCATCCCAGTCTGGTGAGAAACATCGATAAGCGAACGGAAAATCAGTTGCTGGTTCAGAGCCTGGTAGAGACGTGTACCGGAACGCCAACACAGGTTTATGCCACAGGAGTTCGTTCGCGCAGCGAGTGGCATACCCTGACAGAACGTGGAGTCGCGGGTGGGCAGGGTGATTTTTTTGCCGCATCACAGCCACTTGACACAAACGTGAAAAAATATTCGCAAAGATACTCGGTTTAACCTGCCGTTTAATTTGTTTTCACGTAGAATAACGCGCGCTGTGCCTTCTGGGGGTGTGCTTGTCTGCTCGCCAGGTTGTAACAGCAAACATGCAGGTGAATGACCTTTGACAGGTTGCAAACAAAAGCGAGGACTGCTGCTGAGTTTTTCAGCCCTGATGGACTCAGGCCGGTTTTGTAACAAAGGAAACGAACTGCACTAATTTTCACCGTAGCAGATGATTTTTGCGCCTTGTCGCTGCTGCGTGTGGTTGGTAAAGTAAGCGGATTTTGTTTTCCGCCCCAGCTTTCAGGATTATCCCTTAGTATGTTGAAAAAATTTCGTGGCATGTTTTCCAATGACCTGTCCATTGACCTGGGTACCGCGAATACCCTTATTTATGTAAAAGGACAAGGCATCGTATTGAATGAGCCTTCCGTTGTGGCCATTCGTCAGGATCGTGCCGGTTCGCCGAAAAGCGTGGCTGCAGTAGGTCATGATGCGAAGCAGATGCTGGGTCGTACGCCGGGCAATATCGCTGCAATTCGCCCAATGAAAGACGGCGTTATCGCTGACTTCTTCGTGACTGAAAAAATGCTCCAGCACTTTATCAAACAAGTGCACAGCAACAGCTTCATGCGCCCAAGCCCGCGCGTACTGGTGTGTGTACCGGTTGGAGCAACTCAGGTTGAACGCCGTGCCATCCGTGAATCCGCTCAGGGTGCAGGTGCACGCGAAGTGTTCCTGATCGAAGAGCCGATGGCGGCAGCGATCGGTGCGGGCCTGCCAGTTTCTGAAGCAACCGGCTCAATGGTTGTCGATATCGGTGGTGGTACCACTGAAGTCGCCGTTATCTCTCTGAACGGCGTAGTTTACTCCTCCTCTGTGCGTATTGGTGGTGACCGCTTCGACGAAGCCATCATTAATTATGTTCGCCGTAACTACGGCTCTCTGATCGGTGAAGCTACCGCGGAACGTATTAAGCACGAAATCGGTTCTGCTTATCCTGGCGACGAAGTACGCGAGATCGAAGTTCGCGGTCGTAACCTGGCAGAAGGTGTTCCACGTGGCTTTACCCTGAACTCTAACGAGATCCTGGAAGCGCTGCAGGAACCCCTGACCGGTATCGTAAGCGCGGTGATGGTTGCACTGGAACAGTGTCCGCCAGAACTGGCGTCTGACATCTCAGAACGCGGTATGGTCCTGACCGGCGGCGGTGCGCTGCTGCGTAACCTTGACCGTCTGTTAATGGAAGAGACCGGTATTCCAGTTGTTGTTGCCGAAGATCCGCTGACCTGTGTGGCTCGCGGTGGCGGTAAAGCACTGGAAATGATCGATATGCACGGCGGCGACTTGTTCAGCGAAGAGTAATCGGATGCAGGAAGGGTAGCCATGGGTTGCTCTTCCGCTCTGATGCGAGAATACGCATAGACTATGAAGCCAATTTTTAGCCGTGGCCCGTCGCTACAGATTCGCCTTATTCTGGCGGTGCTGGTGGCGCTCGGCGTTATTATTGCCGACAGCCGCCTGGGTACGTTTAGCCAAATCCGAACGTACATGGATACCGCCGTCAGTCCTTTCTACTTTATCTCTAATGGTCCCCGTGAATTACTCGACGGCGTGTCGCAAACGCTGGCTTCTCGTGACCAACTCGAACTTGAAAACCGGGCGTTGCGTCAGGAACTGCTGCTGAAAAACAGTGAACTGCTGATGCTGGGGCAATATAAACAGGAGAACGCGCGTTTGCGTGAGCTGCTGGGATCGCCGCTGCGCCAGGACGAACAAAAAATGGTGACGCAGGTCATCTCAACGGTTAACGATCCTTACAGCGATCAGGTTGTGATCGACAAAGGGAGTGTTAACGGCGTTTATGAAGGTCAGCCGGTCATCAGCGATAAAGGTGTCGTGGGCCAGGTCGTTGCGGTGGCAAAACTGACCAGCCGCGTACTGCTGATTTGTGACGCGACGCATGCACTGCCAATCCAGGTATTGCGTAACGATATCCGTGTGATTGCTGCCGGTAACGGCTGCACGGACGATCTTCAGCTCGAACACCTGCCGGCTAATACTGACATTCGCGTTGGCGATGTGCTGGTTACCTCCGGTCTGGGTGGGCGTTTCCCTGAAGGCTATCCAGTCGGTGTCGTTTCCTCTGTGAAGTTGGATACCCAGCGCGCATACACCGTGATTCAGGCGCGTCCGACGGCGGGTTTACAGCGTTTGCGTTATCTTCTGCTGCTATGGGGAGCCGATCGCAATGGCGCTAACCCGATGACGCCAGAAGAAGTGCATCGTGTTGCTAATGAACGTCTGATGCAAATGATGCCGCAAGTCCTGCCAGCACCGGATGCCATGGGGCCTCCTGCGCCAGTTCCTGCTCCGGCGACAGGCGTAACGCCGGTTCCTGCAACAACCATGCCGTCACAACCTGCTCCGCGTAAGCCGGGAGGGCAGTAAGTGGCAAGTATCCGTCACCAGGGGCGTTGGGTCATTTGGCTCTCGTTCCTAATTGCATTTCTGCTGCAAGTCATGCCCTGGCCGGACGAGATCCTCGTTTTCCGGCCAAACTGGGTGTTGCTCATTCTGCTGTACTGGATCCTGGCGCTGCCGCATCGCGTAAATGTGGGTACAGGATTTGTCGTGGGTGCCATACTGGATCTCATTAGCGGCTCTACGCTTGGTGTACGGGCATTGTCGATGAGTATCATTGCTTATCTGGTCGCCCTGAAATTTCAGCTCTTCCGTAACCTCGCGCTCTGGCAGCAGGCGCTGGTGGTCATGTTGTTATCACTGGTCGTGGATATTATTGTTTTCTGGGCCGAGTTTTTAGTGATCAACGTCTCTTTCAGACCTGAAGTGTTCTGGAGTAGTGTAGTAAATGGTGTGCTTTGGCCATGGCTATTCTTACTAATGCGTAAAGTTCGCCAGCAGTTTGCGGTGCAATAAGGTTGATATGAATACTCTGTATCTTGCTTCAGGTTCCCCACGTCGTCAGGAACTGTTGGCTCAGCTTGGCGTAACATTCGAACGATTGGTTCCTGGAATTGAGGAGCAGCGGCACCCGCAGGAAAGCGCCCAGCAGTATGTTGTTCGCCTGGCGCGTGAAAAAGCGCAAGCGGGCGTAGCACTGGCTGAGCGCGATTTACCTGTGCTGGGGGCGGATACCATTGTTATCCTTAATGGCGAAGTGCTGGAAAAACCACATGATGCCGACCATGCAGCCGCGATGCTGCACAAACTGTCAGGCAAAACGCATCAGGTCATGACGGCTGTCGCATTAGCCGATCGCCAGCACAGCCTGGACTGTCTGGTGGTGACGGAAGTGACATTCAGAGCACTAACAGATGAGGACATCGCCGGTTATGTTGCCAGCGGTGAGCCTATGGATAAAGCAGGTGCATACGGTATTCAAGGGTTGGGTGGCTGTTTTGTCAGGAAGATAAATGGCAGCTATCACGCCGTAGTCGGCTTACCGCTGGTAGAAACGTATGAGTTGCTGAGCAATTTTAACGCACTGCGTGAGAAAAGGGATAAACATGACGGCTGAATTGTTGGTAAACGTAACGCCATCGGAAACGCGGGTGGCGTACATTGATGGCGGTATTCTGCAGGAAATTCATATTGAACGTGAGGCGCGACGCGGAATCGTAGGCAATATCTACAAAGGTCGTGTAAGTCGTGTACTTCCGGGTATGCAGGCGGCTTTTGTAGATATTGGGCTGGATAAAGCCGCATTTCTCCACGCATCAGACATCATGCCGCATACCGAATGCGTAGCGGGTGAAGAACAAAAACAGTTCACTGTGCGCGATATCTCCGAACTGGTGCGTCAGGGGCAAGACCTGATGGTACAGGTGGTGAAAGATCCTCTGGGCACGAAGGGCGCACGTCTGACGACAGATATCACGCTTCCTTCCCGTTATCTTGTCTTTATGCCTGGCGCCTCGCACGTGGGGGTTTCTCAGCGAATCGAGAGCGAAACCGAACGCGAACGCCTGAAAAAGGTGGTGGCGGATTACTGCGATGAGCAGGGCGGATTCATCATTCGCACGGCGGCTGAAGGCGTATGTGAAGAAGATCTGGCCTCTGATGCCGCTTACCTTAAGCGCGTCTGGACGAAGGTCATGGAGCGTAAGAAGCGCCCTCAAACGCGCTACCAGATGTATGGTGAATTGGCGCTGGCACAGCGCGTTCTGCGTGATTTTGCCGATGCTCAGTTAGACCGAATTCGCGTCGATTCCCGTCTGACTTATGAAGCATTGTTGGAATTTACTGCGGAATATATCCCGGAGATGACCAGCAAGCTGGAACACTATAGTGGACGCCAACCGATTTTCGATCTCTTCGACGTTGAGAATGAAATCCAACGTGCGCTGGAGCGCAAGGTTGAGCTGAAATCCGGTGGTTATTTGATTATCGATCAAACTGAAGCCATGACCACCGTAGATATCAACACGGGTGCATTTGTTGGGCATCGTAATCTCGATGACACTATCTTTAATACTAATATTGAAGCAACGCAGGCCATCGCACGTCAGCTGCGTCTGCGTAATCTGGGCGGCATAATCATTATCGATTTTATCGACATGAATAATGAAGATCACCGTCGCCGGGTGCTGCATTCTCTGGAACAGGCGCTGAGCAAGGATCGCGTAAAAACCAGCATTAACGGTTTTTCACAGTTGGGCCTGGTAGAGATGACACGTAAGCGCACGCGTGAGAGCGTGGAGCATGTGCTGTGTAACGAGTGCCCAACCTGCCACGGACGTGGCACGGTGAAAACGGTCGAAACCGTCTGCTATGAAATCATGCGTGAAATCGTCCGCGTGCACCATGCTTACGACTCCGATCGTTTCCTGGTGTACGCATCTCCGGCAGTGGCTGAAACCCTGAAAGGGGAAGAGTCGCATGCGCTGGCGGAAGTGGAAATCTTTGTCGGCAAACAGGTCAAAGTACAAGTCGAACCGCTCTATAACCAGGAGCAGTTTGACGTGGTAATGATGTAAATCGTGTAGTGGCACCCGCGCATGTAGGCCGGATAAGGCACAAGCGCCGCCATCCGGCAATATTCACTCAAGGGGTGTGAGTCACATTTTTTGGCAGACAAGGAGAGGCGCGTGAGGCGATTGCCGGGGATTCTACTGCTCACTGGAGCCGCATTCGTTGTCATCGCAGCGCTGCTGGTCAGCGGGCTGCGCCTTGCTCTACCGCATCTCGATAGCTGGCGTCCGACCATTCTGGATAAGATCGAATCTGCCACCGGTATGCCCGTTTCCGCCAGCCAGCTTTCTGCTAACTGGCAAAATTTTGGCCCTACGCTCGAAGCGCGCGATATTCATGCCCAACTGAAAGACGGTGGCGAATTCTCGGTAAAGCGTGTCACGCTGGCGCTGGATGTCTGGCAAAGTTTGCTGCACATGCGCTGGCAGTTTCGCGATCTCACCTTCTGGCAACTGCAGTTGCGCACCAATACACCGATCCAACGTGGCGATAGCGGCGATGGAATTGAAACCAGCCATATCAGCGATCTGTTCCTGCGCCAGTTTGATCATTTTGATCTTCGCGACAGCCAGGTCAGTTTTTTGACCCTGTCAGGCCAGCGAGCAGAACTGGCGATCCCTCAGTTAACCTGGTTGAACGGTAAAAACCGGCATCGTGCTGAAGGCCAGGTCAGCCTCTCCAGCCTGACCGGCCAGCACGGTGTTATGCAGGTGCGTATGGATCTGCGTGATGATGACGGCCTGCTGAATAATGGTCGAGTCTGGTTGCAGGCTGACGACATCGACGTTAAGCCGTGGTTGGGAAAATGGATGCAGGACAATGTTGCGCTGCAAACCGCGCGCTTTAGCCTGGAAGGCTGGATGACGCTCAGCAAAGGCGAAATCTCTGGTGGCGATGTCTGGTTGAAAAAGGGCGGCGCAAGCTGGAAGGGGGAGAACAACATCCACACGTTGTCCGTCGATAACCTGACTGCGCATGTCAGCCGTGAGCACTCCGGTTGGTTGTTCGCTATCCCGGATACGCGCATCACGATGGATGACAAACCCTGGCCGAGCGGGGCATTAACGCTGGCCTGGTTCCCCGAGCAGGAAGTGGGGGGCGCCAATAATAAGCGCAGCGACGAATTACGTATTCGCGCCAGCAACCTGGAGTTAGCCGGGTTAGAGGGGCTACGCCCGATGGCCGCTAAGTTATCTCCGGCATTGGGAGATATCTGGCGGGCCACGCAACCGAGCGGCAAGATCAATGTGCTGGCGTTGGATATCCCGTTACAGGCGACCGAAAAAACCCGTTTCCAGTCCTCGTGGACCGATCTGGCCTGGAAACAGTGGAAGCTGCTGCCGGGGGCAGAACATTTCTCCGGTACGTTGTCTGGCAGCGTGGAAAATGGCGCATTAACGGCCTCCATGAAGCAGGCAAAAATGCCGTATGAAACCGTCTTTCGTGCCCCGCTGGAGATAGAAGATGGTGTGGCAACGCTCAGTTGGCTGAAGAATGAAAATGGCTTTCAGCTAGACGGGCGCAATATTGACGTTAAAGCGAAAGCGGTACATGCGCGTGGCGGTTTTCGTTATCTGCAACCAACAGGTGATGAGCCGTGGCTGGGGATTCTGGCGGGGATTAGCACTCACGATGGCTCCCAGGCCTGGCGCTATTTCCCGGAAAACCTGATGGGGAAAGAGCTGGTTGATTACCTCAGTGGGGCAATTCAGGGCGGTGAGGCGGATAACGCCACGCTGGTTTATGGTGGTAACCCACATCTGTTCCCGTATCTGCATAACGAAGGTCAGTTCCAGGTGCTGGTGCCGCTGCGTCATGCAAAATTTGCCTTCCAGCCGGACTGGCCCGCACTGACTGACCTCAATATTGAACTGAACTTCATTAACGATGGCCTGTGGATGAAGACGGATAGCGTCAATCTGGGGGGGGTAAAAGCCACAAATCTGACGGCAAATATCCCTGACTACGCAAAAGAAAAACTGCTGATTGATGCCGACATCAACGGGCCGGGCAAAGCGGTTGGGCCTTATTTCGACGAAACACCGCTGAAAGAGTCGCTTGGTGCCACACTGGAACAGCTGCAAATTGACGGCGATGTGAGTGCTCGCTTACATCTTGATATCCCGTTAGATGGTTCTCTGGTTACGGCCAAAGGCGATGTGAATCTGCGAAATAACAGTCTGTTTATCAAGCCGCTAGACAGCACGCTGAAGAATTTGAACGGTAAATTCAGCTTTATCAACGGCGATCTCAAGAGTGAGCCGATGACGGCGAACTGGTTTAATCAGCCTCTGAATGTCGACTTTTCCACTACCGAGGGTGCAAAAGCTTACCAGGTTGCTGTGAATCTGAATGGCGACTGGCAGCCAACTCGTATGGGGATACTCCCCGCACAGGTGAATGATGCCTTAAGCGGCAGTATGGCGTGGAAAGGTAAGGTTGGCATTGACCTGCCATATCATGCCGGAGCGACCTACAACATTGAGCTGAAAGGTGACCTGAAAAATGTAAGTAGTCACTTACCTGCTCCGTTAAACAAGGTAGCCGGTGAGTCGCTGCCGGTTAATGTTAAGGCTGAGGGCAACCTGCGCAGCTTCGATCTGACCGGTAACGCCGGAAGCAAGAACCACTTTAACAGCCGCTGGTTGCTGAATCAGAAACTGACGCTTGATCGCGCTATCTGGACTTCGGAAAGCCGTACCGTGCCAGCGCTTCCTGACCAGCAGGGCATCGAACTTAATCTTCCGCCCATGGACGGTGCGCAATGGCTGGCATTGTTCCAGAAAGGCGCGGCGGATAACGTCGGAAGTAATGCGAACTTCCCGCAGCGTATTGCGGTGCGCACGCCTTCTTTATCATTGGGCGGCCAGCAGTGGAATAACCTGAGCATAGTGTCTGAACCTGGGCTTAATGGTACCAGCGTACGGGCGCAGGGGCGTGAAATTAACGCCACATTGGCTATGCGCAATAATGCTCCGTGGCTTGCCAATATCAAGTACCTGTATTACAACCCGAGCGCTGCAACGTCATCGCCAAATACAACGCCAGCCTCGCCGTTCTCTGCTATCAGTAACGTCAGTTTCCGTGGCTGGCCGGATGCGCAGATACGCTGCGAAGAGTGCTGGATGTGGGGGCAAAAATATGGGCGCATTGATGCCGATGTCGCGATAAAAGGTGACACATTAACGCTGAGCAACGGTCTACTGGATACCGGGTTTGCCCGACTGACCGCCGATGGCGAATGGGTCAATGTGCCGGGCAAGGAGCGTACGTCGCTGAAAGGAAAGCTGAATGGCAACAAGATTGATGCAGCCGCGGGTTTCTTTGGCGTATCTACCCCGATTCGTAACTCTTCCTTTAACGTCGAGTACGATCTGCACTGGCGTAATCCGCCCTGGGACCCGGATGAAGCTTCACTGAATGGCATTTTGCGCACCCGTTTAGGCAAAGGTGAATTGACTGAACTTAGCACCGGACATGCGGGACAACTGTTACGTCTGCTGAGCTTTGATGCGCTCTTGCGTAAACTGCGTTTTGATTTTAGCGATACGTTCAGTGAAGGTTTTTATTTTGACTCTATCCGCAGTACGGCGTGGATCAAAGATGGTGTGATGCACACTGATGATACGCTGGTGGATGGTCTGGAAGCTGATATCGCCATGAAAGGTTCGGTGAATCTGGTGCGTCGCGAACTGGATATGGAAGCCGTTGTGGCACCAGAAATTTCTGCCACCGTCGGGGTGGCCGCGGCGTTTGCCGTCAACCCGATTGTCGGCGCGGCGGTATTTGCCGCCAGTAAAGTTCTGGGGCCGCTGTGGAGCAAAGTTTCAATTCTGCGCTATCGCATTACCGGTCCGGTCGATAAGCCACAGATTAACGAAGTTCTGCGCCAGCCGCGCAAAGAAAGCCAGCAATGATTTGACGGGGACGAGTAATTGCCCCAATCTCAACAGAGAACTTCTACCGCAGTCCGTAGGCCGGATAAGGCGTTTACGCCGCCATCCGGGCATTGAAGCGCCTGATGGCGACGCTGGCGCGTCTTATCAGGCCTACAACAGTAACTAATGAGTAGCAAAACGATGAGTCTGAACCTGGTAAGTGAACAATTGCTAGCGGCGAATGGCCTGAAACATCAGGATCTGTTCGCCATCCTGGGCCAACTGGCCGAACGCCGTCTTGATTACGGCGATCTGTATTTTCAGTCGAGCTACCACGAATCCTGGGTTTTAGAAGACCGCATCATTAAAGATGGTTCTTACAATATTGATCAGGGCGTTGGCGTGCGTGCCATCAGCGGCGAAAAAACAGGGTTTGCCTACGCGGACCAAATAAGCCTGCTGGCGCTGGAGCAAAGTGCTCATGCCGCGCGTACTATCGTGCGTGACAGCGGTGATGGCAAAGTAAAAACGCTGGGTGCGGTAGAGCATCAGGCACTCTACACCTCGGTTGATCCATTACAGAGCATGAGCCGGGAAGAGAAACTGGATATTCTGCGTCGTGTGGACAGCGTTGCGCGTGCCGCCGACAAGCGTGTGCAGGAAGTGACGGCGAGCCTGACCGGTGTGTATGAGCTGATTCTGGTTGCAGCGACGGATGGAACACTGGCGGCAGATGTTCGTCCTCTGGTACGACTGTCCGTCAGCGTGCAGGTAGAAGAAGACGGCAAACGCGAGCGTGGTGCCAGCGGTGGCGGCGGTCGCTTCGGTTATGACTACTTCCTCGCCTCCCTTGATGGCGAAGTTCGTGCTGACGCATGGGCGAAAGAAGCCGTACGTATGGCGCTGGTCAATCTCTCTGCGGTAGCCGCGCCAGCGGGCACGTTGCCGGTGGTACTCGGCGCTGGCTGGCCTGGCGTTCTGCTGCATGAAGCGGTCGGTCATGGTCTGGAAGGTGACTTTAATCGCCGTGGCACTTCGGTATTCAGCGGTCATATGGGTGAGCTGGTGGCGTCAGAATTGTGCACCGTCGTTGATGATGGCACGATGGCAGATCGTCGTGGTTCAGTAGCCATTGATGACGAAGGAACGCCGGGTCAGTACAACGTGCTGATTGAAAACGGTATTCTGAAAGGCTATATGCAGGACAAACTGAATGCGCGCCTGATGGGCGTGGCGCCAACGGGTAACGGTCGCCGTGAATCTTATGCGCACCTGCCGATGCCGCGTATGACCAACACCTATATGCTGCCGGGGAAATCCACGCCGCAGGAGATCATCGAGTCTGTCGAATACGGTATTTATGCGCCTAACTTTGGCGGCGGCCAGGTGGATATCACTTCCGGGAAATTCGTGTTCTCTACCTCCGAAGCGTATCTGATTGAAAACGGTAAAGTGACCAAACCGGTGAAAGGCGCGACGCTGATTGGCTCCGGTATTGAAGCGATGCAGCAGATTTCGATGGTGGGCAACGACCTGAAACTGGATAACGGAGTGGGTGTTTGCGGTAAAGAAGGACAGAGTCTGCCGGTTGGCGTGGGCCAGCCGACGCTGAAGGTGGATAACCTGACCGTAGGTGGCACCGCGTAACATCATGATGTAAGCCCGATAAGCACCCGTGCTATCGGGCATCTTGCCGGATGCGGCGTCAACGCCTTATCCGGCCAGGACTTTTTTACTTCTCTTTTCCCCGGCCGTACATTCCCTGAAACAGTTGCGCCACATCGACAAAATAATCGGTCAGATAGTTAATCACCACCTGCACTTTGAGCGGCAGCTTATCCTTTTCGGTATATAACGCATACACCGGACGTGGATCTGACTGGTAGCGGGGGAGCAGGATCTCCACTTCGCCGCGGTTGATCTCGTTGATCACCCACATCAGCGGTACATAAGCTATGCCCGCGCCTGCCGCCAGCCAGCGCACCAGTGTCATCGGATCGTTGGTCACAAAACGTCCCTCTGGGATCAGACGGGTAGAAATCCCCTCAGGGGCAATTAATTCGAACTCATTATCCGGACGAACGCTGTATTCCAACCACGAATGATTGCTGAGATCGGCGGGTTTCTCAGGGACACCAAACTGGGCGAGATAACTTTTTGCCGCGCAGACCACCATCGGCATAGCTCCCAGACGACGCGAAAAAAGGCTGGAGTCCTGCAGGGCGCCCACGCGGATAACCACGTCCAGACCGTCGGCAATCAGGTCGGGTGCCGGTATTCCTGTCACCAGATTTACCGTCAGCCCAGGATACTCTTTGAGCATTTTTGCGGTCAGTCCGGCGAGGACATTTTGTGCCATGGTTGAAGAACAACCAATGCGCAGCGTGCCGATGGGCGTGTTGTTAAAAGCATACAGTTGCTCGTGAACATCTTGCGCTTCGTGCAGCATTCGGCGGCAACCCTGATAATAAATTTTACCCGCCTCGGTAAGCCCAATGCTGCGTGTGCTGCGGTTTAGCAGCTTAACCTGCAACTCATCTTCCAGTTTGGATACCGTCTGGCTTATCGATGAAACGCTCATTTGCAACTGTCTTGCGGCGGCGGTGAAAGAGCCCAGTTCGACAACTTTGGCGAACACCGACATTCGTTTTAATCGTTCCATTGTTCACTCTGGCTTAAAAGTGATTTAGATCACATAATATAGATAACAGCATAACAGTTA
>NZ_JANEWL010000068.1:0-26134 GCF_028069815.1 Citrobacter sp. Awk 2 | reverse complement strand
CAGTTAATAGCGGGTTATAGCAGCTATTAATGTCTCCCTTTTCATGTCCCTGCCCCAAAAAATGCCCCCAAATCTGCCCCCAAAAACTCTCCCATCCATCTGTCAAGGTCATATCAAAGTTGCCCCTCAGCTCCACGCCTGGCGCGGAGTATACGCATCCGTGTAAGTGCACAATTTTCCTATGCCACTAAAGCAGCGAGTTCCCATCGACATTCAGTCAGCTTTATACGCCAGCCACTCGCGCCAGACATTCTCAGGATCAATATCGCGGTAGCCGCGCTCTCTGATTATATCCTCAGCTGCTTCGGCCGACAGGCAGATGGCTGTAGCGCCATCGCGGATGGACTCAACCTCATCGCGGATCAATTCCCGCCCCATGTCCTGTTCTTTATTAATCAGGACGACGATCAACGCAGGGATAAAAACAATCTTCATACTGATAAGCCTCTGAAATATTCGCATACCACTGTATCACTGACAATTTTGATATAGTTCAGTAATCGTTAATTTATTACCAGGACGGGTATCATTCATGTCATTACAAATCCGTGAAGCCACACCGGCCGACGCGATGTTGCTTAATGCGCTGGGTTACCGCATCTACCGCGCACACTTCGAACATCTGTGGGAGTCTGAGTCTGAACTGGAAGCTTTTTTAGCAAGCGAATTTTCTCTGGACGAGCTGGAACAGAGCCTGAAAGAGCAAGCGGTTTGTTGGTATGTTGCAGAGACCGATAGGCCAATTGGTTTTGCGAAAGTGACCTATGAAAGCAGCATCCCTGATACGAATATATCAGGGATGCTGCTTAACAAACTCTATCTTGATCCTGCTGACACCCATAAAGGTTACGGTCAGGTCATGTTTGACACCGTCAAAGAGCTGGCCCGGGCCAGGGGGAAAGACTTTGTATGGCTGGAGGTTCTTGAACAGAACGAACGCGCCTGTAATTTCTACCGCAAACAGGGCATGACCTTAATTAAAAGCGACTATTTCAAAACTGCTTCACAGCAGAGCGTCATCAGGATCATGGGGATCACTGTCTAGCGTGTGACCGGCCGCTCCGTGCCAGAAGCGGATGTTGATAGTTTTAGCTTAACAAACGGGGAGCGGATTAAAGCCGGGCATTGGCGTATGGCAGGGTGGAAAAAGTTAGTAGTATCATTTCACTCAGTAGGGATCTCAACATTGCAGACACTGTCAGGCGGTCATAATCCAAAACTAGTTGCAGTTGTCAGGCAATTCCAATGTTTGAAGACAAGATATCAATCAGGGCACAGGTATTAGCCGTGAGCCCTCCCTTACGCCATATCAGTTCCGTTGTTATTTGGCTGTTTTCACTTTCAAAGGGATGGATTGTGATGAGTTCCTGTGTCGGAAACGTATCGAGGATTGGTGTTGGTATCACCCCCGCCCCCATTCCTGCACTGACACCCCCCAGAATGGCATGGTAGGAGGACATTTCTGCCAGCCTGTAAGGTCTGATCCCAGCCTCTCTGAACCAGGTTGTTAGCCGGTCGCGATAGGAGCAACCGTCACTGAATACCAGCAACGTTGTGTGAGCTAAATCGGCAGCAGAACGTATCAGCGGGAAATTTGCTGCGGCAATAATAACCAGTTCTTCCTTGTAAACAACCATGCGTTCCAGTCTGTCATTAGCCGGCGCGTCGGCAATGAAGGCTGCATCAAGTTCGTGGCTAAGCACTGCATCGAGCAGTGTGCGGCTTATCCCGGTAACCAGCTCCACCTTTACTGATTGATGTTGCTGGTAAAGGCGCGCCAGCGGCTCAGGCAACCTTGTTGCGGCCATACTGTCGAGCGCACCCAGTCGGAACCGACCGCCAGGCACCGGCTTTACCATCTGCTGTTCTGCTAAGGTAACCAGCTCGATAATCTTCAATGCATTGTTATAAAGCACCTGGCCTTCATTTGTCGGAAGAAACCTACGACCAGACCTTACAAACAATGTGGTTCCGAGCTGGATCTCCAGGTTCTGAACGCGAGTAGTTATTGCGGAGGGGACTCGGCAGAGCAAATTTGCTGCTGCAGTAATAGTACCTGTTTCTACCAGTGCTATGATGGTTCGGAAGTCAGCTATATCCATATTTTCACCATAATTGAAAATTGGATTCTATTTTATTCAATTGAAATGAATCTACATGTTTTTTAATTTATTTACTCCATTTAAACAGCTACCAGCCTCCCAGCTAGTCTCAAGCGCTTGTTGATCATCGCAAAATGGTCACGTTTGATTAATACGGGAGCTATTGAGGGTAAAATGAAAAAACTTGGATTAATCGGCGGCACCGGACCAGAATCAACATTGCTCTACTATCGCAAATTTGTTTATGAAGCTAACAAAAGAATTGGCGATACATTCTTCCCGTCTCTAACTATTGAAAGTATCAATGTATATGACGTCCTGACCATGTGTGGACGGAAAGATTATGAAGCGCTGACGAAGTACCTGGCCAAGGCTGTCGGGAATCTGGTGGCCGCCGGGGCTGAAGTCGTCGCCTTGACCGGTAACACACCACACATCGTCTTCAATGAACTCCAGTCGTGTACAAAAGTTCCTCTTGTCAGCATTATCGAGTCCACTTGTGCAGAAGTTCAGACTCTGGGCCTGAAAAAAGTAGGTCTCGTGGGAACACGATTTACAATGGAGGGTGACTTCTTCAAACGGCCTTTCACTGAAGTAGGCATCCAGGTGGTCATCCCGCATGCTGACGAGGTTGATTACATCGCAGAAAAAATCCACGATGAACTCGAAAGAGGCATTATTAAGTCACAGACGCGAGACACGTTTACCGCGATCATTGAGCGGATGTATCAGGATGAAGGCATTGAGGCCATCATTCTGGGATGCACAGAGCTTCCCCTTTTGTTCGCGGGTACAGAGTTACCTGTTAAAGCACTGGACACGGTTGATATTCATATTGAGGCGTTGTTTAAAGCTCTTCAGTAGTGTTTTACATCAATTTGCGGAAAGAACCGGGGGCGAACTGCCCCCTTTGTTTAACACGCTACGATTTAAGTAATGCCTTCATAAAAATTCGAACTTCCGCTGTCCGCTCACAGCGGACCTGACAACCAGTAGATTGGTCCGTTCTGTGCCAAGAACAGACGTTGGCACTTATACGCAAGCTTAAAAAATGGTTAGTGAAGTTGTGGCAATTAAACGAGTGTAAAAAATAGCGCCAGATCCGTACCAAAGGGAATCGGTCCCTGAACACGCCTACTGGCGCTACCAGTGATTTATTTAGGGTTTTGGACCGAACATATCGACCAGTTGCCCTGCGTCAGGCATGCCGATAACCTGCTGTAGCTCATTACTATCATTCATGTAGTAGATTGCCGGAGTCGCACTAGCCCCTAAGTCATCCATCAGTTTTTGGTGGTACTGAAGAAGACTAAACGTTTCTCGGGGAGTGACACCGTCAAAGCGAGGTAATTTTTTACCACCAGAAAGCTCATACTCTTTCCATGCAGTTACCGGATCGCTGGCATTCAGGATCGCTGTCGCATTTCTGCCGCTTTTGGGGTTTAGAAAAGCGACTAGGAGTGTATTCAGCTGTACCTTACCTGTTTTTACCCATGGCTGTGCTTCGGACCAGAACTCTTTGCAATAGGGGCAGAATGGATCGGCAAAGACAATGACTTTCCTGGGAGCAGAATCAACACCTTCCTTGAGGGGATGGGCACTATTCAGCGTTTTCCACATTTCGCGGCCTAAAGGGACATAAATCTCTTTTTTGAAATACTCTTCACTCAGATTTTTACCTTTTTCATCATAAAGATACCCCGAGATAACGTGTTTGCCATCAGGAGTTAAAAACAAGGTTACCCCCATATCCTGATACTTGCCTACCCAACCTTTAACACCCCCGGGCGAATCTATTTCTTTGATGATAGTTATCCCTTGCTGCTCTCCGAAATTTTTGACTATCTGAGGGACGGAAACCTCGGAAAAGGCCAGCCCTGGAATCATCCAGGCCGCCATTAACATAATATATTTCATCATATCGTCTCGATGTTCTGGGGGATCGCTCCCCCAGATGTTTATTACTGTTTTTTCAGCGCATCGCTGACCATGGCATCGAATTGTTCAAAAGGGATCCAGCCAGATAGCATTTCATCGCCAATCAGCGTTGCCGGTGTTCCCTGGATGCCTAACTTCTCGGCGATAGAAAGGCTTTTCTTAATTGTCTCCAGGCTTTGTTCGTCAGGTGTTCCCACAATGACACCCGCTTTCTTTTTCGCTTCCTCAATGCTGGCTGTATCGTGATATCCCTTTTTCGCCATCAGAATATCGTTAAATTTCATAAACTGCTCAGGGTGCGCACGCCATACGGTTAATGCGTCCCTTGCCGAGGTGACCGAACTTTCGGAACGATATGGCAAGAATTTGAATACCACAGCAACATCTGGATATTTTTCAACGATCTTCTCCAGGTAAGGATCGAACTTTTTGCAGTAAGGGCAGTTGTAATCCGTAAAAACGACCAGCGTCAGTTTCGGATTTTGAGCGCCAATGTGCGGTGAATTGGGGTCATGAAAAATAAAATCGCTGTACTGTGAAATAACTTTCTTCATCTGCTCCTGCCCGGCTTGCATATTTTGCTGATCGAGCTTTTCAGCGGCCGCGGCAAGTATCTCCGGATGGCTAAGCAGCGTCTCCTGAACAAGTTCCTGTACACGAGCCTCCTGGGCCGCGGTAAGCGGAGAAGAGGCCGATGCCTGCATAGATGTGGAGAGGAGAATGAGAGTGAGTAGTGTTTTTTTCATAGCAATTAACCTTTGGCCTGGGTGAGGACAGTAAGAACGGTTGGTTTATCAAGCAGCGGAGGAAGGACCTCGCCTTGAGGTGTCCCAGGGCCATAGACTTCGTTAAAAGGAATGGCGTAACTGTTTCTTTTCTGCAGGAAGCGGGTGATGAGTCCGGAGGGTTTACTCCAGTCACCGCGCAGCGCCACTACGTCGGGTTGGTTAAGCGCACTGATGATTTCCGGTTGATTTAAAACCCGATGCTCATTGACCTTACATGTGACACACCAGTCAGCCGAGATATCGACAAAGACTCGTTTGCCCTCTGCAAGTGCATTTTGTATGGCTTCCTCGCTCAGAGGTTGCCAGTTAATCTGCTGAGAAGATGCATCAGACGAAGAGGTCATTGATTCCCCCTCAATGAGACCTCTAATCTGATACCCGCCAAAGGCGGCCAGCGCGATGACAACCAGCCAGAAGACTGGCGTCGTTTTCTTGTCGGTAATCAAGAATGCGATAAGCGCCACTACAGTCAATAACAGGGCAATAAGACCGCTGGCAGTGCCGCCCAGATGAAGGCTCAAAAGCGTTGCCAGCCAGAAGCTGGAGGCCAGCATCATTAAACCGAGCACCACTTTTAATGTATTCATCCAGCGCCCAGGTCGAGGAAGCAGCATTGCCGTTTTCGGGATTAAGGCAACGAACAACCAGGGTAAAGCCATTCCCAACCCAAGGACCAGGAAGATTAACCAGAGTTCCTGAAGAGGGGCAGCAAGGGCAAAAGCAACGGCGGTTCCGAGGAAAGGGGCGGAACAAGGTGTTGCCAGCAGGGTGGCAAAAACCCCTTCACAGAAGCTTCCCACTATTCCGGATCCACCAGCAGTCGCCATCCGGCCGACAGCGGATGAAGGTAGCAGCATCTCGAATACCCCGAAGAGATTCATCGAGAAAATAAAGGTAACAGCGACCATTAAGCCAATAAACCAGGGATTCTGAAACTGAATTCCCCAGCCAAGAGAGGAACCTGTTAACTTCAGAAGGGTGACCATCGTGGCCAAAAGGGCAAAGGAGGTCAGGATACCTGCACTGGTGGCAAGGAATCGCAATCTGACTTTACTCTTATCCGATCCTGAGTGAAGCACGGAGCTGAGCTTCATCCCCATGACTGGTAATACACAGGGCATGAGGTTGAGGATTAATCCCCCCAGTAGTGCGAAAAAGAGTATTTTCCCTAGCTGAAGCGCTGGTTCCCCCTGCGATTGCTGCGTTGAGTCTGCCGATTGTTCATCTGCCCCAACAGCGAGGGTGGTCTGCTGGGCTTTCCCGTCATTTGTCAGGACAAACGACAGATTTTTTCCGGCCAATGTTACCGGTTTTTCCCCCCATTCATCGGTGACCGGAACCGTGATCCTGATGCTGGAACCCTCACTGTGAATATCGGGATCGCCAGGAATGATTCCCCCATCCAGTGGATCAAAGTAAATACCAGGCGTTTTCCAGTCGCCCGTAGCTGTACCGGTGATCACCAGATTCCCACCGACAAGATGCGCGGAGAGATCATCCGACAGTCCTTTATCTGCCGGGATAGTTCTCATTGCATGCTCAAAGGCATCCTGAAAACCTTCGTCAACAGGCTGATTAAAGTCCAGATGAAGCTTATAGTCGGTTAAAAGACACACGTTGCTGCAGGTGGATAACGTGAGCGTACCATCAAGCACGTCATCCGGGTCCCCGGTGATAATCATGGGGATGATGACGTGCTTGTGATAACCCTGCGTTGTCAGGCCTGAAATCTCGAAACGCGAGGGTACTGGCCAGTACCACTGAGCCTGCTCACCATTTTTCCAGGTGATTTGAGGGGCGACGCCACCCTCCCCCGGCGAACGCCAGTAGGTCTTCCAGCCAGGGGCTAGATCGACATAAAGCAGGCCATAGATATGATCTTTACTTCTCTCAGCCTGGAAGCGAATTCGGGCATGGTCATTTTGTGGGGATGTCAGCCATCCTGTGTCTGCTGCATGCGCGACGCCCATGCAGGTCAGCAACAGGAAGACAATCCTCCTGAAGATATTCAACATTTTTTTCTCCGTAAATTAAAAAATTAATCGTGTTTAAAACGATTATTCATTCACGGAAAACACAGTTTACGAGATGGATTCGAAGTGTTGGGGGCCGGACTGGTTCATCCCTGAATACGTAAGTACGAACCTCTGCGAAAAGCTGAAGCAGAGCCAGGAATATGATGACGGCAGGCAAGGCACCGTCAAAGAAGACGGGTTGCGTGCAGAGCAGAGAGCATCCGCTAATCTGACAGGGGGAAGGGCCATGCTGACTTTCATCAGCATCTTGCCCAGCTGAGACAGCAGGCGTTGTTAACGGCTGGACCTGATGGGTAGCGTCCTGTAAAAAATGGTGGAGATAGACCGCCCGCTGGGCAAGGCAGATAGCCATGGCCACGCAGGTCAATATCAAAAACCATTTACCAAGAAGCTGACGATTACGCATAGGATACCAAGATATTCATAGCCCACGAATCATAAACAATCTTTATAAATGTACAAGGGATAGCAGTGTAAGGTTTTGTCTGGAGTGTTGTCATCGTGCAATGATTTGTCTGGCGCCCGGGAGTATCTTAAGTTTTAGAACCGCTCTCATCATTAAACTTGTAGTTTTTCTAGCAGCATCCATTAAACAGAGTTCAGTCGATACTCCCCGAGGTGTCTCCTTCATAAGGCAACAGCGAGTCGCTTATTCAACCGGACTGTACCTGTAGTAACCCGTGAATGTCGCTGTCAGTATTCGCTCGCATGATGAATGCAAGCATGCTGATTAGGAAATTGAGATTGAGGCAGCGTCCGCTCCTCGCTCACAGCGGACCTTCAGATCCGTTAGTTAGTCCACTCCGTGCCAGGAACGGAAGTTGTATATTCACTGGAATGCGACAAATTCAGGTATGGTGATTCGTCATTACGCGTAGTTGATATTTTATCAACGTACCATCCTGGAAAGGATAAAATCCACACGTTCCTCTACAGAAACACATGGCAATTCAATCAACTGATAATCATACGTACGGTATGTTTTCACCATTGCCTGATATGTCGCTATGGCGATATCGAAAGATTGTTTACGCTCTGTATCCTGTACATATATGTCACGCCAGGGTGGTGCAATAAATACAGTTCGGTTATAGCGAAATTTCTCGATGGCATTTTCCAAATGCCTCGGTATGGTAAGTTCAGAAAGGCTTAAATAACCTACAACATCAGGAACACCACGGTCGAATAAGCATGGTTGTGTTTGCCCTTCAGCTTCGTGCCACGAACGCATTTCCCAGGATAGCATGAGCTCTGCAAATGCAGTCTGGTTGGCCCACGGTAATGCATTGCCACCTATGTTCACCTGATCTTGTATAACGCCTCTTCCCGCTTCTTTAGAGCACCAAAACCCTCGTTTTTTAATCGTATCAATTATCGTGCTTTTGCCTGACCCTGGACCACCTGTAAGAATGAAACGATGTTGAAAAGCTGAAGACATTGAACCCTCCTATACATTTATAGACGCGATAAAGCAGCAATACTGATGGCGCACGTTTCACGAGTTGCCAGATTACTTGTTGACGGTTTTACTAGCTACATTTTATATCCCCATTGAATATCTGCTCCCGCTCAAAGCGGACCTTGCAGTGCTTCGCCAGATGCCATGAAACGGACGTTTCAGTAGTAGTTTGGGTTGTGTTCAAACTCACCCACCCCTTTGTGCTACGATATTTGCTTTAGATTGTCACATAGGATCAGATTTTGAATTCATACATTTTCCTTGCCGGGGCCATCGTAGCTGAAGTCATAGGTACAACCCTGATGAAGTTCTCTGACGGATTCACACGCCTATGGCCATCTGTAGCAACTATTGTGTGCTACTGCACCGCCTTTTATCTTCTCTCCCAGACTCTGTCGACCATTCCGACGGGTATTGCGTACGCAATTTGGTCAGGTGCTGGAATCGTATTAATCAGCCTTTTGGGCTGGTTGGTCAGTGGGCAAAAACTTGATTTTCCGGCGATCGCAGGCATGCTTCTTATTTGTGCTGGGGTTCTGGTTATTAATATTTTTTCAAAATCCTCCCTACATTGATTCTCTTATCTTGCTCAAGTAGGAAAAGCGCATATGAAAATACCAAAACTCCATACGGAACGCTTGCTGTTAAAACCATTAGAAGCCGAAGATGCCTCGCAGATTCAGGTGCTTTATCCACGCTGGGAGTTAGATCCGGAATATCAGGGGCAGGGTTTTATGCGTGAGGCCAGTAATGTCGCTACGGATTACTGGTTTAATACGTTAAATAAGACGGTATTGCGTGCGCCGAAAGCATCTCTCAATATCCGTTCCAAACGTATATCAGACAGTAGCGGCATGCGGCTTATCAAGACGGAAAAAAAAGAGTATGTCAGCGGGTTGCTGGATTCTGAACTTTGGGAAATCACGCGCGACGAATGGAACGCTCGTCAGGTTGGTTAATATAAATGATGGAATGTACAGTGTGGGCTTCCCGATGTTTGAGAAAGTGGAAGTCAACGGTGCCGCTACGCACTCGGTATTTCGTTACCTGAAAGACGAATTATCCGCCGCGCTGGGTGGGCGGATCAAGTGAAATTTTACTACGTTCCTGATCGGGCGTGACGGCAAGCCGCTCAAGCGTTTTATCCCTTCACTACCCCAGAGAAAATAGAAACCACTATTCTTACCGCGCATAAAGTCTGAGCGCCCCTGTAATTCAATCCGACCCTGTCTGCTCCAGTTCGCTGTCTGAATAAAAAACACGCTGCAAAATCAACAAAATATAATCAACTTGCTTAATTACTCTGCAATCGCGTGAAAACATGCAGAAAAATGCTAATTCCCTCTTGCCTCATTCGGTCTGTGCCGCTAATATTCGTCCCCGTTGTCACCTACAACGTTGCGTTCATAGCTCAGTTGGTTAGAGCACCACCTTGACATGGTGGGGGTCGTTGGTTCGAGTCCAATTGAACGCACCATTTGCGTCCGTAGCTCAGTTGGTTAGAGCACCACCTTGACATGGTGGGGGTCGGTGGTTCGAGTCCACTCGGACGCACCAAATCATATCCCTTTGATTTGGTGCTTTTCTACTTCGAAAATTCTCAAACGTTCTCCTGAAATTCGCCCTATTCTTTGCGCAGACAAGTAAGATACTTCTGCACCGATCGCTCCACAATCTGTCTGGCATTAAATTTAATATCCTGACCTTCAAATGCACCATAGAGTCGGTCGAATCTGACATCCTGCAACGCGTGCATAATGTGGATAACCGCGCTTGCCGACAATGGCAGCATATTGGGGTAGCTTCACATAAACGACACTGCATCCGCACCGGGGGTGACCTGCAGAATATCGCCCGCGAGGATTATCCCCTCTCCATCATCAATATGCATAATACTCCCCCCCGCAAAATGTCCGCCCAGGCGTAACAACGTCACGGTAGGGAGCAATTTATGCACATCGCCTTCCCATAGCCGAATAGAGGGACTGTCACGCATAATCCACTGGCGATCGTCAGCATGCAGATAGATTGGTGCATCGAATGCTGCCGCCCAATCCTGCATCGTGGAGTAGTAGTGAGGATGCGAAATAGCAATAGCGCTCAACCCACCCAGCGCGGTGACGAGCGTCTGCGTGGCCGGGTCCAGATTCGCAATACAATCCCAGAGCACATTCCCCTGTGGGGTGCGTAGCAAAAATGCCCGCTGATTAATGGCAAACCGTGGCACAGTCTGAATGCTCAGTAGCAAATGCTCATGCTGCTGCCATTTATTCGTATGCGTCGCGTGAAGCACGGCTGGATCGATCCATGATTGCCCGCTAACGGGAACATACTGGCGCTCATCTTCGCAGATTTTGCAATGCGTTATCGCCCCTTGCGCATCGTCATAGGACGTCCCGCAGGTCTTACACAAGATTGTCATTTGTCTTCCCCCTGCACGCATGCCCTCTTCCGTTCCCGTTCAGGATCTTTTCATTACGGTCAAAGCATAGAACAAAAAAAGATAGCGTCAGCATCCCACCGCACCCTGGATCAAATACCCCGATGAATGTGACTACGACACCAAATGATACAAGCGGAACCGCGTCACCAGATGCCTTCAAAATCCCTTGTACAGAGCGTATCATTCATCTTCTTCGCCTAACCGCCATAGCCCAGAGATCAGATTTCATGCCCTCTTCAATCACCCTCCTTGCTGCGGGAAGTTTACGACTGGCATTTACCCCACTGCTCAATCAGTTCACCCGCCTTAGCGGCATTGAGGTCAACGTTGGCTATGGCCCGGCAGGGTTGCTACGCGAGCGTATTGAAGCCGGGGAACCGTGTGCACTGTTCGCCAGTGCAAATCGGGCACATCCGCAACGGCTACTGGACACACGCCAGGCCGTTTCCACGCATACACTGTGCTGGAATCAACTGGGTCTGGTCACCAACCGGCGCGGTGAATGGCTGGATTTACTTCGCGACCCGGTACTGCGTATTGGCACATCCACACCGGGTTGCGACCCTTCCGGTGATTATACCTGGGCATTATTCGACAACATGGATGCACTGGAACCGGGCCTTGGACGACAGCTTCGTGCACGCGCCCTGCCACTGGTTGGCGGCCGCGATACGCTCAGCATCCCGCCTGGTGAGTTGGCAAGCAGTTGGATTCTTCGCCAGGGGTTGGCCGATCTGTTTATTGGTTACGCGCATTATGCAAAAGCACTCGGTTCACAGTCCGATGTTCGCTACGTTGCTATTCCTGCTGCACAGAACATCTTGTGTGAATACCAACTCGCGGTGCTCGATGCTTCTGAGGAAGTGATGAGACTGGTTAAATTTATGCTTGCCCACGACGGTCAGGCGTTGCTGACCGCCGCCGGTTTCTTGCCCGTTAACGCTGGATCGCAAACAGCGGCGCAATAAACGGAGTCTGATAGTTTTCCACACTAAATTTTCGCAATGGCAGGCCATAGGCCTGGAACAGATTGTCTTCTGTCACCACGCCGTCTGTCGGCCCTGCCAGCCATTTGCCCTCGGGAAGCAACAGCAGCGTATGGGTTGCAATCTGTAAGGCGTGCAACGGATCGTGCGTCGAGAAAAGCACGCTACAGCCCTGCCGGTGAGCCAAATCGCTGATGAGCTGTAGCACGACCTGCTGATTAGCAAGATCCAGCGCTGAACATGGCTCATCAAGCAACAGCGTCTGGCATTCCGTAACCAGAGCGCGGGCAATCATCACCAGTTGCTGCTGACCACCAGAAAGTGAGCTAAACGATGTGGCGGCGAGATGCGCAATGTTTAGCTGTTCCAGCGCCTGCTCCGCCCGTTGTTGATCCTGACGGCTGGGCTGAGCAAACAATTTTACGTGCTGCGCCCGCCCCATCAACACCACATCGCTCACCGTATAGGGAAACGGCAGATGGCAATGCTGGGCCACAATGCCTATCCCCCCATGAACGTCAATACTCCCGCCCAGTGCGGGTCGCGTGCCCGTAAGCGTATCCAGCAGCGTGCTCTTGCCCAGACCGTTTCGCCCAAGCACCGCCCAGATCTGGCCTTGCTCACACTGAAAAGTGAGGGGGTCAAACAATGGAGAGCGATAGCCATAGCTAAGCTGATTCACGCTGAGCGCAACAGATGTCATTGTTTCCCCCGACGACTGGTACGAATGAGTAAGAAGGCAAACAGCGGTGCGCCGAGCAACGCGGTGATGATCCCCAGCGGTATTTCCGCATGCATCAGGGTGCGGGCGATATCATCGACCGCAATCATAAAACCGCCCCCCATCCAGAATGCACACGGGAGCAAGCGACGATGATCAACACCCACCAGCAGCCGCGCAAGATGGGGAATAACCAGCCCGACCCAGGCAATGCTGCCGCTGACCGCCACCTGAGCGGCAACTAAAAACGCGCAGCACACCAGTACGCTACGCCGCAGCGGGACCACCGCCACGCCCAGCGCTTTAGCATCTTTATCATTGAGCGATAACAGATTTATCCGCCAGCGCAACTGGTACAACATCGTCGCCGCAATAGATACCGGGATCGCCAGCAGCAGGACTTTATGCCAGTTAGCCGTGGCAAAACTGCCCAGCAGCCAGAATACGATGTTGGGCAAGGTTTCTTCCGTATCGGCCTGGTATTGAATCAGGCTCACCAACGCGGCAAAAAAACCACTTAAAATGATGCCAGACAAGATCAGCACCAGCGTATTTTCCAGCCCCTGTAAGGCCGCAATGGCATACACCAGAATGAGCGCCGCCAGACCGAAGAAGAAGGTTGACCCCATCATCAGCCACGGCTCAAGGCCCAGCAGAATGGCCAGCGTCCCACCGAAGGCCGCCCCCGAGGTTACGCCTATGATGTGCGGGTCGACCAATGGGTTGTGAAACACCCCTTGCAAGGTAGCACCACACAATCCCAGCGCGCCACCCGCCAGCAACGCCATCAGAATACGCGGTAGTCTGACCGTCCATATCACCTGACTGGCAATATCCTGCGCATCGCCAAAATGGGTGAGTTGATAAAACACTTCACGTAGCGACAGCGGATATTGTCCGAGACACAGCGAACTAACCCCCAGCACCAACACCCCTACTATCAGTAATGATTGCAGGGGGAAACCCCGTTTACTTAGCAGCATCAGACTGCCAGTTCACACGATAAAAACGTTGGTAGTAATCCTGCGCCTGCGCATCCACGTCGACATTCTTATAGGCATCCGGGTAAAGTTTTTTAGCCATCCACAGCTCACCTATCGCCAACGCTTCCGGCATTGGATAGCCCCAGGCTTTGGCATATTCAGGCATCAACCAGACACGATGATTTTTCACCGCATCAATGCCCTGCCAGTTAGGATCGTTTTGGATCTCTGTGACCACCTGCGGATATCGATCCTGAACAAAAATCACCTGCGGGTTCCACGCCAGCACCTGCTCAAGCGCCACCTGACGTGCGCCTTTCACGCTGGCCGCCGCCACATTTAACCCACCCGCATGTTGCATCATCAGGCCGGTGTATTTCCCGGAACCGTAGGTCATAAGGTCAGGGTTAGCCATATAAATGCGAACCTTTTGCGCTTCCGGTATGGCTGCAACTGGTGCATTGAATTTTGCTCGCGCCGTAAAGACGTAATTGATCAGCGTTTCCGCCTGCGTTTTACGCCCTACCACATCCGCAATCAGGCGGATCCCCTGCTTTAAACCTTCGTTGTAGACCTGCTCTTCATCAGCCATCGTCGGGTTCATTTTATTCTGTTGCCCGGCAATATCCTGACGTAACGAGATAGCCACCACCGGGATACCGGCATTCTGAATCTGCTGGATCATCTCGGCGGGCGCATAGTTGGCGACAAACACCACCTGCGGATGAATCGCCAGCAGACTTTCGATATTCACGCTGGTGAGATCGCCAGGCGTAGGCAGCGTAGTTATTGTCGGCATGAACCGGGCAAACTCAGGCCCAAGCTGTTTTTTCCAGCTCGACATCACGCCGACGATATCCTGCGCAGCATCCAGTTGCACCAGTATATTCAGCGTCTGGTGTTGCAGAACAACCACCTTATCGACATGGTCAGGGATCGTAACCTGACGCCCAAGCTGATCGGTGATAGTACGATCCGCCTGCGCGGAAAAGGCAAAAAACATGCTGGCGCAAACCAGCACAAAAGAGCGAAGCGTTAACATAGATACCATCTGGACTGGGAAAAATTCGATATGCATTAAATTATATAACGTGATAACTGGCAACCCATTATCGCCAGGCACGGTATACCTCCACGCGGTTCGTCACGGCAAATACAGCGTGTAACCCTGAACTGGCCTGCATTTGCCCGCCCGCGCTTCCCGTTTTACTCCTGTGGGGGTAGCCCGGCTAAAATCCGCATCGCCTGCGCCTCGCTAAGCGAATAATCAAAAAACTGGCGGTAAAAATCGCGGGTTACGTTCACCATATCCAGACCGCTAAACAGTGTTGGATGCAGTTTTGACGCGGCCCACAGCAACTGCAACGCGCTTTCGGTTCCATAGCGATCCCAGGGGAAGACGCCCGCCGGATTGCGCCAGACTTTGCCCCGTTTCACCGCGTTAAGTTCTTTGAACAATGCGGCATAAGGTGAACGGGCAATATCGCCACATCCCGCCCCGAGAATAATCACCTCCGGCTGCCAATACAGCACCCGTTCGGGTGAGACTTCTTTCATGTTACCGTCCACTTCCCCGGCGACGTTCCGCCCACCCGAGAGCGCAATCCAGGTATCAATCAACGTGTTTCTACCGTCGACTTTCAGTGGGTTTAGCGACTGAATGTGCAGAACCCGCGGGCGCTGATTTTCCGCTAACGTCGCTGTTTTAGCGTGAACATCCGCAATAGTGCGGGTTAAAAATTGATTATATGCCACCGCCCTGGCGCGCGCCTGGTCCGTACCCAACACGTCCGCCGTGGTCGTGACCGACTTTTCCATCGACGGATAATCAGTAAATGCCATTTCCAGCGTCGGGATACCCGCCTGGTTGTAGCTCTGCGCATCCCCCTTGCCCTTTGCGACAAACAGTACGTCGGTATGCAGAGCCAGCAGAGCCTCGCTATTAAATGATGTCCCGTGAATTTGTAAGGCCTGATTAAGCGATGGGTTTATTTTGAACATCCACGGCTGGCTCTGTGGATGGTTGACGGTGGCGACAATCTGACGTCCCGCCCCCAGCGTCATCAGCACCGAGTGATGGGCAAACCAGCTATCCGCAATACGTTGAACCTGTGTGGGGACGGTGACAGTGTGACCGGCATCATCCACAACCTGACGCGTGGCCAAGGCGGGAAATGCCAGCCACACACAGAGCAGCCATGTGTGGCACGTTTTCATCAGCAATCCTTAAAAATCAACCTGAACAGAAATCTGCGCCTGACGGGGGGCGCCAAGTTGCGCACTGGCCGCCCCGGCCCCCGTATAACCCGTCAACGCGCCGGGGACAATGTTGGTCCAGTAGCGGCGGTCGGTCAGGTTGGTGATATCAAACCGGAAAGTCGTGGGTGTGTTCCACAGTCTGGTGGCATAGCGGCTACCAATATCCACCGTGGTATAACTGCCTACCCAGGTATCATTCGCGTTATCGGTAGCCCGACGTCCGACGTAATGCACGTTGGCATCCACATCCAGTCCCTGAACCTGTTCAATGCTATAGACTGCCAGCACATTCGAGGTAAAGCGTGGCAAGCCGACAACCTGCTTACCATCTGCAGTACTGGCGGCAGTGTTGTGCAGCATGGGGTCCAACCAGGCGGCTCCCCCTAACACCCGTAAATTTTCCGTGATATGCCCATCAGCCATCAGTTCCAGCCCGCGGTTTTTCTGCGAACCGTCCTGAGCAAATTCACCGTTGTCGTTGGTATAAGCAAAGGGACGTTTTGCTTCAAATAGTGCAGCGGTGAGCAGCAGATCTTTGACGGGCGCATATTTTGCCCCCACCTCCACCTGATGGCTGCGATACGGATCCAGTACGTGTCCTGCGTTGCTGGCCCCGGCCGGTGCGGTATCCCCCTGCTGCAAACTGTCAGCCCAGGTGGTGTACAGCGTGACGTTCTCAACCGGTTTATACATCAGGCTGGTGGAGCCGCTCATGCCGTTATCCTTTTGGTGACTGGTTTCATGACCGGATTTGTTATAGTTGCTGACGGTAAACAGGTTTTCGCTACCTGACAGCAACAAACTCCATTGCGGAGTGAAATGCAGCGTATCGCTTAACAGAAATGCATGCTGCGTAGTGGTCGCCGAATGATAGCGATGAGTAAAGTCAGGATAAGGCGGGCGTGGATAGTCGGGATGTTGATCAAGTGAAGAATGCCCCAGCGTAAAGGTTCCCCCATTTCTCGGGTTATAGTTTTTCCATACAAATCCGCGCATTCCGGTCGCGATATCCTGCGTCAACCAGCCGGAATCAATGCTGCCGGTCAGGTTCGCTAAATAGCTGTTGATCGTAAAACGACTGGCCGCTGAATTCGAGGTCGTGGTGGTGTAGTGACCCCGATTATCCGTCAGGGTATTGGTTACCGCCGTCGATTCGCGGTCAGCCACCTGGTGCAAGGCCCCCAGATCCAGCATCCAGTTACCGTCAAAATCATGCTTGATGTGCATGTCCGCGGTGGTCGTTTCATCATCATGACCTGCATACGACTGACCATATTTACTGTTAGTCGGATCGAATGCCGAAGGAAACTGCACGCCTTTTGCCAGCGCAAAGCTGCCCGGCATGCCTTTTTCGTAATAATGGTAATAGCTGAAATTACTCTCCAGCACGGTTTTCTCGGTCAACTGAAAATCCAGGCCCAACCCCGCGTACTGCCGACGAACATGACTATCGGTGGTGTAACTGTGCCCTTCATCATTCATCAGGTTGAGGCGGTACTTCACTCTGTCTCCCTCGTCGACAGGCCCGCTGAAATCCATTGATGCCAGCGTTCCTGACCCTGTACCTTGCCCTACGGTAACCCGATGCAGTGGCGTATCCAGAGGGCGTTTCGAGACCAGATTAAACATCCCCGCCGGGTTGGCTGGCCCGTATAGTGAACCCGCAATACCGCTCAGTACGTCTATATTCTGGAACTGCTCTGTCGGATATTCGGTGGTGGAAACGGCATTCAGCCCATCAATCATATGGTTTTGCACCACGCTCCCTTGCATGCCACGGGTTTGTGGTCGAACACCCTCTCCCTGAACGGACGGTATGTAGCGATAAACATCCTTAACATCTTTGATTTGTTGCTGATCAATCACCTTTTTCGACAGTGTTTGTACCGACCACGGAACATCAATTAACTCTCGCTGGCCCAGGCTACCGATCGTCGCCTTTTTTTCAGCCGCCGCAGGCTCCTGCTCGGGAAACGAAGATTGAGCAGGCGCGGAGGCAGTCACGGTAATGGTGTCATCAGCATGGGCCGACAGGGGGGCAGCAAGACAAGAAAAAGTCAGCAACCCGGAGGCAATTGGGGTGATTTTGCAATTTAACATGTGTTGATTCAATTCGTTAGATAGAAAGACTGGCGGTCGCTAACACAAGCGCCTTCTCTTGCGGGGCACGTTTATTATATTTGTATGATGAATAAGATAGGCTTAATCGATATATATGTAAATATATAACGAAAGGGATTGGCGAATGGGTGACAACAAAAAAGCCGACGGTAATGGCTACTGTCGGCTTTACACACGATCGGTTTTGAACGAGATTACTTCATCGACGTTTTGATTATCTCTAACGCTTTTGCAAACTGATCCTGCGGAATAGTCAGTGGGTACAGGAAGCGGATCACGTTGCCATACTGACCGCACGTTAACAGCAGCAGCCCCTGTTCAAGCGCTTTTTTCTGCACGCGCTGCGCGACGGTGGCACTGGGTTCACCCGTGGCTGCATCGCAGAATTCAGCGGCAATCATCGAGCCTAATCCCCGCACTTCAGCAAGTTCAGGACACGCTGCACGCGCATCGGTCAGCACAGCACGCAGTTGCTCGCCAAGCGCTGCTGCACGCTGGCACAGCTTTTCATCACGAATAATATCCAGCACCGCATGAGCTGCCGCAATCGATAGCGGGTTTCCGGCGTAAGTCCCCCCCAGTCCCCCCGGCGCAGGTGCATCCATAATATCGGCTTTGCCTACAACACCCGACAATGGCATCCCACCCGCAAGGCTTTTCGCCATGGTCATCAGGTCTGCTTTATCCGCATAGTGATCCATCGCAAACAGCTCCCCGGTACGGGCGAAACCACTTTGCACCTCATCGGCAATCATCACGATGCCATGCTCATCGCAGATACGGCGAATTGCCGCGACAAACTCCGCCGGTGCGACAACAAAGCCGCCTTCACCCTGAACGGGTTCGAAGATAATCGCAGCGACCTGGCCCGGATCGATATCCGCTTTAAACAAACGTTCTATCGCTTTAATCGAGTCTGCAGTTGAAATCCCCTGCAGCGCAGAAGGATACGGCGCATGGTAAACGGACCCCGGGAACGGGCCGAAGCCTTTTTTGTATGGCGCCACTTTGCCGGTTAATGCCATCGTCATGTATGTCCGCCCGTGGAAACCACCGCCAAAGGCGATAACGCCAGGGCGACCGGTGTGAGCGCGGGCAATTTTAACCGCATTTTCCACGGCCTCAGCCCCGGTAGTAAAGAATGTCGTTTTACGCTTACCGTCAATTGGCGCCACGGCGTTGATTTTCTCCGCCAGCGACACATAGCTTTCGTAGGGAACAATCTGATAAGCCGTATGGGTAAAGGCTTGCAGTTGCGCTTCAACGGCCTGCACCAGACGAGGATGGCGGTGCCCGGTGTTCAGCACGGCTATCCCGGCGGCGAAATCGATATACTGATTGCCTTCTATATCGGTAATCGTGCTGTTTTCAGCCGACTGGGCATAAAAATCACACATCACACCCACGCCACGTGGGGTGGCATCCAGACGACGTTGTTGCAGGTTTTTATTGTTCATTCTCTACACCTTGTCCATAAACACAATTGGTTGAATTACCCTTTAAATTTAGACGCCATCTGGTACTTTAATCGAGAGCCAAATCGTTTTATTTTAAGGATCCAAATGCGTTCACTTGCCGGAGATGTGATCAAGCATGCATTTAGCCAGCAGACGGACGAGAAGCTGCATCGTCGCCTGTATGCCGCCATCTGTAGCTGCATCCTCGAGGGTAGCCTAAAACCCGCTACCCGCATGCCTCCTTCACGCGACCTGGCGAGTGAGTTGGCGTTATCACGGAATACTGTCCTGCGGGTTTACGAGCAGTTGCAGGCCGAAGGCTATATCTCCGCGCGCACCAGCAGCGGCACATTTGTGACCGACAGCGTGCTGGACAATCTCGGCCTGGCCCCTAATAAACAACTGGTTTCACCTGCGACACATGAAGATCACACCAGTTTGTCCGCCCGTAGCCTTGAACTGCTAGGGCATGCCAGCGCCAGTCCCCGCCAGTGGGGGGCTTTTATTCCTGGTGTACCGGACGTGCATTCTTTCCCGCATCGCACGCTGAAAAAGATTCAGGATCGGTTGGCAAGGCGGCTACGCCCGGAGTTTCTCACCTACGATGCCACGGGTGGTTTGATTGAACTGAAAGAAGCGCTGGCGGACTATCTGCGCACCGCACGCGGCGTACGCTGTACGCCAGATCAAATATTGATTACCGAGGGCATTCACCAGGCGTTGGATCTGGTAACTCGCTCTTTATGTAATCCTGGTGATAATACGTGGATCGAAGAACCCGGTTACTGGGGAATAAAAAACATTCTGCGCATCAATGCGGTCAACTTTTCGGCCATCCCGGTGGATGAACAAGGCATGGTTCCGCCAGCTTGCGTCGACCCGGCACCGAAACTCATTTTTGTGACACCGTCACATCAGTATCCGCTTGGCCCGGTAATGAGCCTTGGTCGACGGCGGCAGCTACTCTATCAGGCACGTGAAACGCACAGCTGGATTGTGGAAGATGACTACGACAGCGAGTTTCGTTTTTCCGGCCAACCCATCCCGTCATTGCAGGGGCTGGAAGAAGATGCTCCGGTTATCTATATCGGCACCTTCAGCAAAACCCTCTATCCGGCACTGCGGCTCGGGTACGTTGTGATACCTAAACCGCTTGCCGCCCCACTGATGAAGGTACATAACGATCTCTATCGTGGTGGGCATCTCCTGATTCAGGCGGCGCTGGCTGAGTTTATTCGTGAGGGTTACTATGCGGCGCACATCCGTAAAATGCGCCAATTATATAGCCGCCGACGACATACGTTGGTAGAGCTCATTGTCAGCCAGCTTGGTGAGGATTATCTGGGGCCTTACAGCAGCAACGCCGGGCTACATCTGATTTTACAGCTACCTGCGGGTACTGATGATAGCGCCATTGCCCAACAGGCCAACGCACAAGGTCTTCTGGTTCGCCCACTTTCTCGCTACTACGTGAAAGAAGAAAAACGCAGCGGTCTGCTACTGGGCTTTGCCAGTATTGAAGAACATGAGATGGCTGCGGCGTTTACCCGACTGGCGGGTATTATCAGAATAAACACCGAGTAAGCACTGCCGGATGGCGGTGCAAGCACCTTATCCGGCCTACGAATTACGCATTTTTGTAGGCCGGATAAGCGCAGCGCCATCCGGTATCATCGCACAGATTAATGTGAGGCTTTTTTAATCCCGGACAGATCTTCCTGGCTTATCTCACCATTACCCTCACCCCAGCTTTTACGCACGTAATTGATCACGTCGCGCATTTCGCTGTCGCTGAGCAACCCACCATAGGCTGGCATCTTAAAGGAGACATTCCCCCGTGTCGTCGGTGTTTCTGCGCCGTGGGCAATCACCCTGAACAACGGCGTTGGGTCGTCTACCATCACTAACGGGTTGTGAATGAGCGAAGGTGCATTATCATCGGTTCCTTTCCCTTCCAGACCATGACAGGTCGAGCAGTAGCGGTTGTAAGTCACTTTACCCGCTTCAGGCGAATTCGACCAGGAGGCCGTGGCAGCTACCGTACGTGCCGGTTCCGTCTTCTCACTTTTCAGGCTCAACAAATATTGTGCAATCGCCGTGGCATCTTCGTCCGTCAGATACTGTGTGCTCTGGCTGACGACTTCAGACATCGATCCCGATACTGCAGCATGTTTGCTTTTCCCCGTCAGCAGCAATGACGTTAACGCCTGCTCAGACATCCCGGTTCCCCGTAGCGATGGCGCATACCAGCCGTCGATCATCGCCCCGCTCAGATACTCAGCATCGGCATTGGTATAGGCTTTTTCGTTCATCGCCATCCCTCTCGGGGTATGGCATGACCCGCAGTGACCCGGACCTTCTACCAGATAAGCCCCCCGTTTTACCCGTGCTGCCGTATCATCCGCTTTGTTGTCTTCAACAGCGGCAGTCGGCGCATCGGTAAACAACCAATTCCAGATATGCAGCGGCCAGCGGGCCGAGAAAAGCCAGGGAATAGCGTTCTCTTTATTGGGCTCTGCTGACGGCTTAACATCATGCGTGAAGTAGCTATACAGCGCCTGAACATCTGCGTCGGACAGTTTCGAGTAAGAAGGATAAGGCATCGCCGGATACAGGGGATGACCGTCTTTGGCAATCCCCTGGCGCACGGCTTTCTCAAAATCGTCGTAAGAATAGTTGCCGATACCGTGAGTCTTATCCGGGGTAATATTCGTCGAATAGATATCACCAACCGGCGTGGGGAACTTCTTGCCTCCCGCCATCGCCGCTCCGCCTTCCGCGGTATGGCATGCCACGCAGTCTGAGATCCTTGCGATGTACTCACCGTTAGATTCAGCGGCAGAGACAGAAGCAGTAAACAGGCAGGCGATTAGAACGGTTACATTACGCATAGATCACCCCATATCCTTGAGTTCATTGACCGCGCGCCATGCCTGATCGATAGCAGCATGAGCATAAGCGCTCCAGTCAGCATCAGAGTTAGCGATGGCAATACGTCCGATAGGTTTACGCGCCCGCTCAATAATCTCCGGCATTTTTTCCATATCGTCGAACAGTGAATTAGCGTAATACGCATAACCATGCGCCCAACGGTTAACAGTAATGGCCGCGATATCCCGCTGATTGTCAAAACCGGTTGAGCCAAACATTTCCTGCAACTGAGAACGGATCATCTCTTCATGTGCGGCAAACGTGGTCCCCAGCAGATAAGCACGCCCCAAACGGAACTGCTCCCTCGCGGACAGATTACTGCCAGGATACGTGGGCACATAGACCATATGAATCACCATGGGCTCGTCCGGCGAGGCCGGGTGTTGGTATCCACCGATACTGACCGGATAGTCGAGCTTGATTCGGCTATAAGGCGCGGCCGGTGAATAAAACTCATGAACCCCCAATTGCTTAAATGCTTGCCAGTTTTTGACCACCACATTGGTGTACACCAGCGGCGCCTTCACGTTCAGTTTGAGATCGGCCTGCTGCTGCTCTGGCGTTTCCGGTACCAGATACGGGATCATCATGTTATAGCCCGCCATAATGGCGTTCTTACCGCGCACGCGATGCATTTTGCCGTCACGAAGATACGTGACGGCAACGCCCCCCTCCACGTTCGCCGCATTAATCACCGTGCTGTTCAGGCGCAAACGCGTGGAGTTTTCCGGCAGATCGAGCTTTTCATAATGCAGTCTGGCGAGGACAGAATCTTCCATGGTCTTGCCCGGCAGCGCGCCCGGCAGCATGTGTCTGACCAGCAACCGTGCCAGACCCGCATTGCCATCCGGGAAATGATAGACATAGGGTTCTTCGAGGTCGGCCAGCGATTCACCGTCCAGCGGCGGCAGCCCTAACGCTTCCATTCCCGGCAATGCGCACGCACGAGCATCACTACCGGATATGCCTTCAATACCGATGGCAAAGAAATCGTTGGAACGCTGCTGAAAATAGAGCAGCGCCATTTTGCTTAAACCAACCCTGGTGGAAAGAAACTCACTATAGCTGTGGGTATCCAGCCATTCCGTTTTCTCATCAACCGTCATCCCTGGAAGATAATCAACCGGACGTACGTGCAGATCGATTAGCGCTTTACGATCTTCCTCACTCAATGGGAAGTCATTGATAAAGTCTTCGATATTACGGCCATTGAGCCGATCTGGCGGAATATCATCGGATACCGCACGACCCGGATCACCGCTGACTATTTTCGTCTCACCAAAATTCTTTTTATCGAAGAAGACGCCGCGACTAAGCTGCCAGTCGGGGTAGAAATTAACGTCAAAACTCTTTTTCAACCGCGTGACGCTTACGCCGACAGTTTCCATCAGCTTATTCACTTCGGGGCTGAAGTTATGCGCGGGTGATTGAAAGGCTTCACTTCCGCCATATCCGATAAGTTTTTTGCCTGCGGAGGTGAATTCGTTGCGTTTGGCGTGACCACCAAAATCATCATGGTTATCGAGGATCAGCACCTTGCTGTTTTTCCCGGCCAGTTCATGCCAGAAACAACCTGCGGCCAGTCCGCTGATACCGCCGCCCACAATCACCAGATCGTACTCTTCCTCTACGGGCAGAGCGCTTAAATCAAAGTGCTTATGTTCACGGCCTAACGCATGGGCCATTTCAAACGAACCCGGATGGTTACCGCGTAGCCCCGTTAACGCCGGCGGATAATAACTTCCATCAATAAATTCGTGCCCCTTTCCTGCCGCTCTGACCAGATCCAGAGGGGTCAGTCCCGCAGCGATCGTCACCGCCACGCCGTTGAGAAAATCACGTCGGGTAATTGCCATTAACTTTGTCCTTTTGCCACTGACACATTGTCCTAAAAAACACTACAAATGAGAGGTTCCCCCCTCGTAGATACAAGGAGGACACCGCCGACTACTTCACTGGCTTCAGCTCTTCATCCAGTTTTTTAGCGTCATAATAATCACCCTGCCAGGTGATTTTTCCTGCCTTAACATGAATATAGCTGACACCTTCAAATTTGATCGGATTATTTGTCGGCGGGCTTCCCGCCCATTCGCCGCTATTTTTACCCGAGAATTCCCAACGAAATGCCACAGTATCTTCATCAGCAACAGGTTTACCGACCATTTTCCAGGTCAGATCCGGGACCGCCTTAATAAATGCACCGATCACATCTTTTTCAGCTTTTTCCCGCCCGTTTACCGGCTCCCCTGCGGCGGCATCGTAATAAACGGCATCGTCCGCCAGGTACTGCGCTGCCAGCGGCGCATTATGCGCATTCCATGCTGCCATATACGCTTTTACCGTGTTCAGCGGTGAGCTTTCTGCCAGGCTGACCCCTGAGAACATCACCAATGAAAGTACGGCTATTTTTAATGTTTTCATCGTATTACCTGTTATTCGGAAATATCACACATGATATGTTTCACCCGGGTATACTCATCGAGCGAATAAGAGGAGAGATCTTTTCCGTAGCCGGATTTTTTGAATCCACCGTGCGGCATTTCGGCGCACAGCGGAATATGACTGTTAATCCAAACTGTGCCGAAATCGAGATCAATACTGAAACGCTGCGCGCGACTGTGATTGCTGGTCCAGACGCTCGCGGCCAGGCCATATTCCACATCGTTCGCCTTGTGCAACGCTTCTTCATCACCAGAAAACGACTGAATGGTCATTACCGGGCCAAACACTTCGTGTTGAATGGCTTCATCGTGTTGATGCAGGCCGGAAATTATCGTCGGTTCAAAGTAGAAACCCGGCCCAGGCCCCGCATGACCACCGGTTTCAATTTTCGCATGTGCAGGTAAACGCTCAATAAACCCCTTCACCTGCTCAAGCTGGTTTTTGCTATTCAGCGCGCCATATAACGCATCCTGATCCTGCGGAGGACCAAACTTGATACTTTTCGTTTTTTGGATCAGTTTTTCCAGGAACGTCGCATAGACAGAATCTTCCACCAGGATGCGCGTGGCGGCAGTACAATCCTGTCCGCCATTGAAAAATCCTGCGGTAGTGATAGCAGTAATCGCCTTGTCCATATCTGCATCAGCGAATACGACGGCGGGCGCTTTGCCACCCAGTTCAAGATGGGCCTTTGTCAGGTTAGCTGCTGCTGATGCCGCAACCTGCAGACCAGCGCGTACCGAACCGGTAATCGACACCAATGAAGCCGTCGGGTTAGAAACCACCAGCGAGCCAGTACTGGCCTTGCCCAACACGACGTTAAACGCCCCTCGCGGAAATAAAGGTGCCGCCAGTTCAGCCAGGAGCAGCGTACTTACCGGGGTGGTATCGCTCGGCTTTAAAACCACCGTATTGCCAGCGGCAAGCGCCGGTGCAATCTTCCATACCGCCATCATAAACGGGTAATTCCACGGTGTGACTTGTCCCACAATGCCCAACGGCTCACGACGAATCGTTGAGGTGAACCCGGCGGAATATTCTCCGGCGGCCTTCCCTTCCAGACAACGTGCTGCGCCGGCAAAAAAACGGATCGCATCGCACGACGCAGCGATCTCTTCCTTTTCGATAAAATGACGCAATTGACCGGTTTCCTGGCTTTGCGCGTTGACCAGTCGTTCAACATTTTTTTCTATCTCATCCGCCAGTTGCAGCAGTGCTTTTTGCCGCTGGGCAGGTGTCGATTTTTTCCATATGTTAAATGCCGCCGCGGCCGCCGAGTAGGCAAGCGCCACCTCAGTCGCACCGGCATTAGGCGATAACGCGTACGTTTCACCGTCAACCGGACTCACCAGCTCAAACGTGTCTTCTGTGTTACCCGCTACATATTGCCCGTTTATAAAATGCTTCAGGGTTCTCATGCCTGTCTCCCGCCAATTAATACATAAAGAAGCTTATGTAATATATATAT
>NZ_JANEWL010000067.1:0-26392 GCF_028069815.1 Citrobacter sp. Awk 2 | reverse complement strand
AAAATACTGTATACTTAAACAGTGTTGTGGGAGGCGAGCGATGCGCAAAATCATACATGTCGATATGGACTGCTTTTTCGCGGCGGTGGAAATGCGTGATAACCCGGCCCTGCGCGACATCCCCATTGCTATTGGTGGCAGTCGCGAACGCCGGGGTGTCATCAGCACCGCCAATTACCCGGCACGAAAGTTTGGTGTGCGTAGCGCAATGCCTACAGGAATGGCGCTAAAACTGTGCCCGCATCTCACCTTATTACCCGGCCGTTACGACGCATATAAAGAGGCCTCTCGCCAGATTCAGGCCATCTTCTCTCGCTACACTTCGCTCATCGAACCCCTTTCGCTGGATGAAGCCTATCTTGATGTGACCGACAGTCCGCACTGCCACGGCTCGGCCACGCTGATAGCACAAGAGATCCGTCAGACGATTTTCAACGAACTACAGCTAACCGCTTCTGCGGGGGTTGCTCCGGTTAAATTTCTGGCCAAAATCGCCTCCGACCTGAATAAACCCAACGGGCAATATGTGATTACTCCCGCGGATGTTCCCGAATTCCTCAGAACGTTACCGTTGGGGAAAATACCCGGCGTCGGCAAAGTCTCTGCCGCGAAACTGGAATCGATGGGATTGCGGACCTGTGAAGATGTTCAAAAATACGATCTGGCCCTGCTGCTTAAGCGGTTTGGTAAGTTTGGTCGTGTGCTGTGGGAACGTAGTCAGGGTATTGATGAACGCGATGTGAATAACGACAGGCTGCGAAAGTCAGTCGGTGTCGAGCGCACGCTGGCGGAAGATATTCATGAATGGTCGGAGTGTGAGGCGATTATTGAGCGACTCTACCCGGAACTGGAGCGGCGGCTGGCAAAGGTTAAACCTGATCTCTTCATCGCCCGTCAGGGGGTGAAGTTAAAGTTTAATGATTTTCAGCAGACGACGCAGGAACACGTCTGGCCGCGCTTAAATAAAGAGGATCTGATCGCGACGGCGCGCAATACCTGGAATGAACGTCGGGGAGGGCGCGGGGTAAGGCTGGTGGGATTACACGTAACGCTGCTGGATCCGCAGATGGAAAGACAGCTACTGTTGGGGATTTGACGCTAACGTATTGCCGGATGGCGGCGTAAATGCCTTATCCGGCCTACAAATCAGCGTGCAGGCCGGATGGCGACGTAAATGCCTTATCCAGCCTACAAACCAGCGCGTAGGCCGGATAAGCGCAGCGCCATCCGGCATTTATTGCAGAGACTTACTTCGCGGGAATAGACTTCAGCAGCTCGGTCAGAAGCGTCCAGTAATGACCGACGCTTTCAATATGAACCTGCTCATCCGGAGAGTGCGGACCGGTGATAGTCGGCCCAATGGAAACCATGTCCATATCCGGATACGGTTTCTTGAACAGACCGCATTCCAGACCTGCGTGGATAATCTGGATATTCGGCGTCTTGTTGAACAGACGCTGATAGGTTTCACGCACCAGGTGCATAACCGGTGAGTTTGCATCCGGCTGCCAGCCAGGATACGCACCTTTGGCTTCCGTTTTCGCGCCAGCCAGCTTGCCCAGGGAATCCAGCATGCTTACCACGTAGTCTTTACCGCTGTCGATCAGCGAACGAACCAGGCAGTGAATCTGTACATTATCGTCAGTCATGGTCACAACGCCAACGTTCAGCGAGGTTTCTACGACGCCTTTTGCCACGTCGGAATTGCGGATTACACCGTTTGGCGTCGCGTTCAGCAGACGAATGAAGCTATCGCGAGACTGGGTAGTCAGTGCGGCTTTGTCGTTGCTGACGGCATCCAGCAGCAGCGCCAGATTCTTCTCTTTGGCTTCCAGCTCGTTTTTCAGGATCTCCTGATACGTGCTGACCAACGCTTTTAACGCATCAACTTTATCGGCAGCAACGGCGAGGGTCGCAAAGGCTTCGCGCGGAATAGCGTTACGCAGCGTACCGCCGTTGAAGTCAACCAGACGCAGATCCAGTTCCTGGGCGTGGCCTGCCAGGAAGCGTACCAGCAGCTTGTTGGCATTACCGAGGCCAACGTGGATTTCGCCACCGGAGTGACCGCCTTTCAGGCCTTTTAAGGTCAGCTTAAAGTTCTGGAAGCCAGCAGGAATAGCTTCACGGGACAGCGGCAGGTTAGAGGTGAAGTCGATACCCCCTGCGCAACCCATGTAGATCTCACCTTCTTCTTCAGAGTCGGTGTTGATCAGGATATCAGCCTGCAGCCAGTTCGCCTGCAGACCAAATGCGCCGTCCATGCCCGCTTCTTCGGTCATGGTCAGCAGCACTTCCAGCGGACCGTGTACCACGTTGTCATCAGCCAGTACCGCCAGCGCAGACGCCATACCGATACCGTTATCTGCACCCAGCGTGGTACCACGGGCTTTTACCCATTCGCCATCAATATACGGCTGGATCGGATCTTTGGTGAAGTCGTGCACGGTGTCGTTATTTTTTTGCGGGACCATATCCAGGTGCGCCTGCAAAACAACCGGCTTGCGATTTTCCATTCCTGCGGTAGCGGGTTTACGAATCAGGATATTACCAACCTGATCGCGCTCGACGTGGAAACCTTTCTCCTGGGCCCAGCTCAGAATGTGTTCAGCGAGTTGCTCTTCATGGTAGGACGGATGAGGAATAGAACAGATTTTGGCAAAAATATCCCACAGCGGTTGCGGGGATAACTGAGACAGTTCAGACACGTTGAGTCTCCTTGGCGATGTCCTACAAAATTGACTTGCAGGCCACGGGGTTAGCGGAATTAAAAACACCACAAGTCAGGCTTGCGCGATGCGATTGAGAATACCACTTTCTTCGCTGACGGCTAGTATAAAGCATGCAAAAAGAGGCGCGGATTCCGCGAAACACTGGTTTTTAGTGCGTCAGGTCTCTATAATCTCGCGCAACCTGGTTCACCCTCAATTTATTAATTAGCCGTAGATAAACAGGCTGGGACACTTCACATGAGCGAAAAATACGTCGTCACCTGGGACATGTTGCAAGTCCATGCACGTAAACTGGCAAGCCGCCTGATGCCTTCTGAACAATGGAAAGGCATTATTGCCGTTAGCCGTGGTGGTCTGGTGCCGGGCGCATTGCTGGCGCGTGAATTGGGCATTCGTCATGTCGATACCGTATGCATCTCCAGCTACGATCACGACAATCAGCGCGAACTGAAAGTGCTGAAGCGTGCGGAAGGTGACGGTGAAGGTTTCATCGTGATCGATGACCTGGTAGACACCGGTGGTACCGCCGTTGCTATCCGCGAAATGTATCCTAAAGCGCATTTCGTCACTATCTTCGCTAAGCCGGCAGGTCGCCCGCTGGTGAATGACTATGTGGTTGATATCCCGCAGGATACCTGGATTGAGCAGCCGTGGGATATGGGCGTGGTATTTGTTCCGCCGATCTCTGGTCGCTAATCTAAAAAGTTTTCAACGCCCGCACTGCCGGGCGTTGTTCTTTTTGTGCGGTGTCAGGTTACACTATGCCTTAGTGAGTACTCATGGAGGCCGTAATCATGTCGCAGGCTAACCTCAGCGAAGTTCTGTTTAAACCCCGCTTCAAACATCCTGAAACGTCAACGTTGGTTCGTCGTTTTAACCACGGCGCGCAACCGTCTGTGCAGTCCGCTCTGGATGGCAAAACAATCCCGCACTGGTATCGCATGGTGAATCGCCTGATGTGGATCTGGCGTGGGGTCGATCCGCGTGAAATCCTTGAAGTGCAGGCGCGTATCGTCATGAGCGAAGCCGAACGCACGGATAAAGAGCTCTACGATACGGTCATTGGCTATCGTGGTGGGAACTGGATCTACGAGTGGGCGAAGCAGGCGATGGACTGGCAACAGAAAGCGTCTATGGAAGAGGACCCGCAGGTGAGTGGTCGCCACTGGCTGCATGCCTCCACGCTGTACAACATTGCAGCATACCCGCATTTAAAAGGTGATGAGCTGGCAGAACAGGCGCAGGCCCTGGCCAACCGCGCTTACGAAGAGGCGGCCCAACGACTGCCAGGTACGCTGCGCGAGATGGAATTTGCCGTTGCCGGCGGTGCGCCGGTAACCGGTTTCCTGCACATGCCAAAAGGCGACGGCCCGTTCCCGACAGTGCTGATGTGCGGCGGCCTGGATTCCATGCAAACCGACTACTACACCCTGTATGAGCGCTATTTCGCTCCGCGTGGTATTGCCATGCTGACGCTGGATATGCCTTCGGTCGGATTCTCGTCAAAATGGAAATTGACCCAGGATTCCAGCCTGCTGCATCAACATGTATTAAAAGCGCTGCCAAATATTCCCTGGGTTGATCATACCCGTGTGGCAGCATTCGGTTTTCGCTTTGGCGCTAACGTCGCAGTACGCCTGGCCTATCTTGAATCGTCGCGCCTGAAAGCTGTGGCCTGTCTGGGACCGGTGGTCCATGCGCTGCTTAGCGACCCACAGCGTCAGGCTTCAGTACCGGAAATGTATCTTGACGTTCTGGCCAGCCGTCTGGGGATGCACGATGCGTCCGATGAAGCACTTCGCGTCGAGCTAAACCGTTATTCATTAAAGGTACAAGGGCTGCTGGGCCGTCGCTGTCCAACGCCAATGCTCTCGGGGTTCTGGAAAAACGATCCGTTTAGTCCGGAAGAGGAGTCTCGCTTAATTACTTCGTCATCTTCTGACGGTAAGCTGCTGGAGGTTCCGTTCAACCCGGTGTATCGCAATTTTGACAAAGCGCTGCAAGAAATTACCGGGTGGATCAATCATAGATTGTGTTAATAGATTGCTAAATTTTATTGGTTTGGTAAAACAGTTGCTTCACCTAAGGAGATCGCAATGACGTTACCGAGTGGACACCCGAAAAGCAGATTGATCAAAAAATTCACCGCGCTTGGCCCATACATCCGCGAAGGGCAGTGCGAAGATAATCGATTCTTTTTCGATTGTCTGGCTGTTTGCGTCAATGTGAAACCGGCGCCAGAGAAACGTGAATTTTGGGGCTGGTGGATGGAGCTGGAAGCGCAGGAAAAACGCTTTACGTACAGCTACCAGTTTGGTTTGTTCGATAAAGACGGCAACTGGACAGCTGTGCCGATTAAAGAGACTGAAGTGGTAGAGCGACTGGAATACACCTTACGCGAGTTTCATGAAAAATTGCGTGGGTTGTTAACGACGCTGAATCTGGCGCTGGAGCCTGCTGACGACTTTAAGGATGAGCCGGTTAAATTAACGGCATAATGAACAGAAAAAAGCCGGATGGCGGCGCAACCTCATCCGGCTTTTTTTATGCTATATCAAAACTGGTAGACCATACCCACCGCGACGATATCATCATCGTTGATGCCGAGCTTATTATTGCTATCCAGTTGGTTGATTTTATAATCAACAAAGGCTGACATATTTTTGTTGAAATAATAGGTCGCACCCACGTCGATATAATTCACCAGATCTTCATCGCCTACGCCTTCAATATCTTTGCCTTTTGACAGCACATAACCCAGAGATGGACGCAGACCAAAGTCAAACTGGTACTGAGCGACCACTTCGAAGTTCTGAGTTTTGTTAGCAAAGCCACCGGAAATAGGTGTCATATTGCGCGTTTCAGAATAGAACGTTGCCAGATAAATATCATTGGCATCATATTTTAAACCTGTCGCCCAGGATTCTGCTTTATCGCCAGTACCCCGGTTTTGCAGGTTCTGCTGATTGGTACGGTCAGAGTTGGTATACGCACCACTGATAGCGAAATCGCTGCCGCCAAAGTCATACGTCACGGAGGTACCAAAGCCGTCGCCGTTCTGTTTTTTCACATCGCGATCCTGGTTTTTGCCCTGATATTGCAGGGTAAGATCCAGACCATCAACGACGCCGAAGAAGTCGGTATTACGGTAGGTGGCCAGGCCGCTGGCACGTTTGGTCATAAAGTTATCGGTCTGTGCGGAAGAGTCACCGCCGAATTCCGGGAACATATCCGTCCACGCTTCCACGTCATACAGCGCACCCAGGTTACGACCATAATCAAACGAGCCAAAATCTTTTAATTTCACACCGGCGAAAGCCAGACGTGTTTTTTGCTGATTGGTTTCGTTTTCCGCTTTATTTCCTGCGAACTCAGCTTCCCAACGACCATAACCGGTCAGTTGATCGTTAATTTGCGTTTCGCCTTTAAAACCTAAGCGGATATAGCTCTGGTCGCCATCTTTGCTGTCATAATCAGTCATGTAGTGCATCGCTTTGACTTTGCCATACAAGTCCAGTTTATTACTGTTCTTGTTATAGACTTCTGCCGCCTGTACGGACGCCGATGCAACAATTCCCATCACCACTAATGCCAGAGTGCTCTTTTTCATTTTCATTCCTGATTTAAAGTACGCGCTAATATTTACTGGGTGTGATCCCCGTTAAAAGACAGGAAGGTTTTTAACGTCTGGCAATGAACGTTTTATGACAAAGTAAGAATATTTTTAAAAAAGAATGTTTTTTTGTGTCTGTAATAAATGCGTCAAAATCTGCCGCTACGCTTGCTGATCCTGCGCAATAAAATTTCATGCTTTGTGCGCTGGCTGTTGGCAACCGGAGCCAGTCCTGCTAAAACGTTCGTTTGATATCATTTTCCCCAATTTTGAATGGCAGAGAATCATGAGTGACAGCCAGACGCTGGTGGTAAAACTTGGCACCAGTGTGTTAACGGGCGGATCGCGCCGCCTGAACCGCGCCCATATCGTCGAACTGGTTCGCCAGTGCGCGCAGCTCCATGCCGCAGGGCATCGTATTGTTATCGTTACCTCGGGCGCGATTGCTGCCGGGCGCGAGCATCTTGGTTACCCTGAACTCCCGGCGACGATAGCGTCGAAACAACTGTTGGCGGCGGTAGGGCAGAGTCGATTGATTCAACTATGGGAACAGCTGTTCTCAATTTACGGTATTCATATCGGCCAGATGCTGCTGACGCGTGCGGATATGGAAGACAGAGAGCGCTTCCTCAACGCCCGCGATACGCTACGCGCGCTGCTGGATAACAATATCGTTCCTGTCATTAATGAGAACGATGCGGTGGCGACCGCCGAAATTAAAGTCGGTGATAACGACAACCTTTCGGCGCTGGCGGCGATCCTGGCGGGTGCCGATAAGCTGCTGCTGTTGACCGACCAACAGGGTCTGTTTACTGCCGATCCGCGAACTAACCCGCAGGCGGAACTGATCAAAGATGTTCACGGTATTGATGATGCGCTGCGCGCCATTGCCGGAGACAGCGTCTCTGGTCTGGGAACCGGGGGGATGGGAACTAAATTACAGGCTGCCGACGTGGCTTGCCGCGCGGGTATCGACACCATTATTGCCGCAGGCAGCAAGCCGGGCGTCATTGGTGATGTGATGGAAGGTGTTTCCGTCGGTACACGTTTTCATGCGCAGGCTTCTCCGTTGGAAAACCGTAAACGCTGGATTTTCGGTGCTCCGCCTGCCGGGGAGATTACCGTCGATGAGGGTGCTACCGCGGCGATTCTGGAGCGCGGCAGTTCATTGCTGCCAAAAGGCATTAAAAGCGTGACAGGCGACTTTTCTCGTGGTGAAGTGATCCGCATCTGCAACCTCGAAGGGCGTGATATTGCCCACGGCGTCACGCGCTATAATAGTGACGCGTTACGCCGTATTGCCGGGCACCACTCACAACAGATTGACACTATTCTTGGCTATGAATATGGCCCGGTTGCTGTCCATCGCGACGATATGATTACCCGTTAAGGAACAGGCATATGCTGGAACAAATGGGCATTGCTGCCAAAGCCGCGTCGTATAAGCTGGCGCTACTCTCCAGCCGCGAAAAAAACCGCGTGCTGGAAACCATTGCTGATGAGCTGGAAGCGCAAACGGAAAGTATCCTCAGCGCGAACGCACAGGATGTTGAACAGGCGCGTGAAAATGGCCTGAGCGAAGCGATGCTTGATCGCCTTGCACTGACCCCGGCACGCCTGAAAGCCATCGCTGACGACGTGCGTCAGGTGTGTAATCTCGCTGACCCGGTAGGGCAGGTGATTGACGGCGGTCTACTGGATAGCGGTCTGCGTCTGGAGCGTCGCCGTGTGCCGCTGGGCGTGATTGGCGTGATTTATGAAGCACGTCCTAACGTCACCGTTGATGTGGCTTCGTTGTGCCTGAAAACGGGCAATGCGGCGATTCTACGCGGTGGGAAAGAGACGTATCGGACTAACGCCGCCACTGTTGCCGTGATCCAGCATGCGCTGCAAGCCAGTGGTTTACCGGCTGCTGCGGTGCAGTCGATTGATAACCCGGATCGTGCGCTGGTCACTGAAATGCTGCGGATGGATAAGTACATCGATATGCTGATCCCTCGCGGTGGCGCAGGGCTGCACAAGCTGTGTCGTGAACAGTCGACTATCCCGGTTATCACCGGTGGTATTGGCGTATGTCATATCTATGTAGATGATACGGCTGAGATCGCCCCGGCGCTGAAGATTATCGCCAACGCCAAAACCCAGCGCCCGAGCACGTGTAACACTGTCGAGACACTGTTGGTGAATCAGAGTATCGCTGAGCGCTTCCTGCCTGCTCTAAGCCAGCAAATGGCAGAAAGCGGCGTGACGCTTCATGCAGATGATGCCGCACTAGCCGTGTTGCAGGCCGGACCGGCAAACGTCGTGGCGGTAAAAGCGGAACAGTATGACGATGAGTTTTTGTCGCTGGATCTGAACGTGAAGATTGTTGCCGACCTGGATGATGCTATTGCTCATATTCGTGAGCATGGTACTCAGCATTCCGATGCGATTCTGACGCGTACGCTGCGCAACGCCGATCGTTTTGTGAATGAAGTCGATTCTTCCGCCGTGTACGTAAACGCCTCGACCCGTTTTACCGATGGCGGTCAGTTTGGGCTCGGTGCGGAAGTCGCCGTGAGCACGCAAAAATTACACGCGCGTGGCCCAATGGGGCTGGAAGCACTGACCACTTACAAGTGGATTGGCTTTGGTGACGATACGATTCGTGCGTAATTGAAACCGGGTGATGCAAAAATAGGCGTTTGATTCACAAGGCCATTGACGCATCGCCCGGTTAGTTTTAACCTTCTACCCCGTGTTCGCATTCGTGGACATGTCCTTATCAGGGCCGATATAGCTCAGTTGGTAGAGCAGCGCATTCGTAATGCGAAGGTCGTAGGTTCGACTCCTATTATCGGCACCATTTCTCTATTTCTTCGGACTGATTTTTACCCTTTCCTGTACCAGGCCCAGCCCGTTTGATGTCATCAGCACGATGAGCAACATCTCATTGTACGCAAATATATCTTCTGTATTACCGCTATCCTTCCTGCAGAAAAAGGAGCAGCGACAGCCGCTCCCTTCTGGCATCAGGATTTTGGGAACACCCAAACATGTTTTTCAGGTAACGCCAGGTGGCAGTGCTGCGGATCGCGTACTTCGTTGCCGTAGGCGCGGATGACAAAATCATCAGCGACGGTGCGGAACAGGTACTCCCAGCGGTCACCGAGATACATGCTGGTGAGCAACGGGAGAGCCAACTGGTTTTCGCCTGGTCTATCGGCCAGCACCACACGTTCAACGCGGATCACCGCGGTGCCCTCATGGCCAACCTGAACGCCGTCACCCGCCTGACCCCACAGAACCCAGTCACGTCCTTCAATACGTGCTTTGCCGTCACGCACTTCAGTGACTTTGCCATGCAGACGGTTGTTGCTGCCCATAAATTCAGCGGTGAACAGCGTTTTTGGGGAACCATACATCTCTTGCGGCGTACCCTGTTGTTCAATTTTGCCGTTGTTGAGTAGCAGAATGCGGTCAGAAATCGACATCGCTTCTCCCTGGTCATGCGTCACCATCAGCGCGGACAACCCGAGATTAATAATCAACTCACGCAGGAATACGCGCGCTTCTTCCCGCAGTTTTGCATCAAGGTTGGATAACGGCTCATCGAGCAGGATCACGGGTGGGTTATAAACCAGCGCCCGGCCAATCGCTACACGCTGTTGCTGACCGCCAGAAAGTTGATGCGGATGGCGCTTACCCAGATGTCCCAGGCCCAGTTGATCCAACACCCCCTGTACCCGTTGGTTGATCTCTGCGGTGGAGACTTTGCGCAACTTCAGCGGGTAGGCCACATTCTCAAATACGGTTTTATGCGGCCACAAGGCATAGGACTGGAACACCAGCCCCAGGTTACGCTCCTCGGCTGGGATTTCGCTGCGCGGCGTACCGTCGTAGACTTTGTTGTTGCCGATGGTAATTGACCCTTGTGTCGGTTTTTCCAGCCCAGCCACGGCGCGCAGGAGGGTGGTTTTGCCGCTCCCGGACGGCCCCAGTAACGAAACCACTTCGCCCCGTTTGAGGTCCATGGTCACGCCCTTTAGCACCGGGTTATCACCGTAGGTTAAGTGCAGGTTCTCGACCGATAATTCAATCATGTAATTTCACTCCAAAACGTAGGGCAATACCCAAGCCCACCACCACCAACAGAATATTGATAAACGAGAGTGCGGCGACGATGTCGATAGCACCTGCCGCCCACAGAGATACCAGCATCGAGCCGATGGTTTCCGTGCCCGGCGACAGCAGATAGACGCCCGTTGAATACTCACGCTCAAAGATCAGGAACATCAGCAGCCATGAGCCAATCAGCCCATAACGTGAAAGCGGAATGGTAACGTGGCGGGTAATCTGCCCACGCGTCGCACCGGTGCTGCGTGCCGCTTCCTCCAGTTCTGGCCCCACTTGCAGCAACGTTGAGGAGATGAGGCGCAGGCCGTAGGCCATCCACACCACCGTATACGCCAGCCAGACGCTGAAAATGGTGCTCCGTAGCGAGCGCAGCCAGACAATCAAAGTGTCTCGCAACCACTGCGACCACGGCATACCGGATAACCAGCCGGATTTCAGCGCGTTATCGAGCCACATTGGTAAGAACAGGAATACCCACAGAAATGCCAGACCCGCGAGCAGGCCCGGCACTGCGCGGGGCACCAGCACGCTGTAGTCGAGAAATCGCGTGGTGTTATCCGGCTTGCGATGCATCGCGATACCGATAAACAGATAGCAACCTACCGCCAGCGCGCCGCCGATCACGCCAATCGCCATGGAGTTGACGATGGCCCGCAACAGATTCGGCTGTTCCCAGATGGTACGGAAGGTGCTGAGGGACAGCTCATCCCACAGCGACACACCCACCCCCCAGTTGGAGATAAACGCACGCAGCACCACGCCCATCAACGGTACGCCAATGGTGATGGTCAGCCAAAACGCAACCACAGCACCCGCTATCCAGCGCCATTTACCCAGCGGTAACGCGCGGGCCTGCGAGGCTTTACCCTTCATGGTCACGAAGCGGTTAGCGGTACGCATCAGGCGACGCTGTAGCATGACCAGTGGGATGGTCAGGCAGATCAGTACCACGGCAACTGCCGCCATCAGGTGATACGACGGCGTACCCAGTTTATTGGTCAACTGATACAGGTAGGTTGCCAGCACCATGTTGCCTTCCGGGTCGCCCAATACCAGCATCAGACCAAAGACTTCCAGACCGAGGAAAAACAGCAACACCACGGCGTACAGAATAGATGGGCGAACCATCGGCAGGCTGACTGATGTCATGACCTGCAGCGGGGATGCGCCGGAGATACGCGCGGCTTCCTCCACGTCTGAGCTCACGCTGCGCAGCGCTGACGAGATATACAGATAAGCGTGCGGTACGTGTGTCAGCCCTGCAATGACCACGATGCTCGACATGTCGTAGATATTCCACGGCACGAAGCCAATCAGCGATTGTGCCCACAGTGACAGGAAGCCTACTGGGCCCGCGGCCACCACATAGCCAAAGCCCAGCACCATCGGTGAAACAAAAATAGGCACCAGGATCAGCGGCTCAATCAGACGTCTACCCGGTAAGTCGGTACGTACCATCAGGAAGGCCAGTATACCGCCCAGAGGAATGGCGATAATGACCAGCCCGAATGCGAGAATAAAACCGCTTTTCAGTGCTTTATAGAAGTCGGGGTCGGTAAAAATAAAGCCAAAGGATTCAAGGCTCCAGTCCTTTGCCGGCGAGAAGAACGGCGCGGACAAAAAGCTTTGTATCACGATGAACGACAACGGCGTGTAGATAACCAGCGCGGTTAACAGCACGACGATGCCACGCGGCAAGCTTTGCCACTTTCTGCGTAATGCATTCATAAGCGGAGATCCGGTAACACGTATTCAGGAAACGAGCACCAGGCGCACCAGTGAACCGTGCGCCCGGTTCTGGCTCTTATTTGGCCGCGGCTTCACGCCACTGTTTGATGTAATCCAGACGTTTTTTCGGTTGCAGGTATTCAAGTAATGACTCATCAACCGGGATCGGCTTCAGCGCGCTACCCAGCATTTTGGTCATACCGTCGATGTCATTTTTACCTTCGATATCGTTGCGAATAGACGGAATATCGGCCTGGTTGGCGAGGATGTTTTGCCCTTTCTCAGACAGCACATAGTCCAGCCACAGTTTGGCGGCATTGCTATGCTCTGCCTGCTGGCTGATGAAAGAAACTCGTGACAGCACCAGGGTGTAGTCCTTCGGATAGGAAATGCCCAGTGACGGGTCGTTTTTGGCACGTGCTTCGGCGTAAGAGCCGAGGATATTATAACCAATCAGGTTTTCACCCGATGAAACCCGCTCCATCATCGTACCGGTGGACGATTGCACGGCTAACCCGCCTTTCGCCACGTCGGCCAATGTTTTGAAGTAGTTCGGATCGGCCTTGTAATCCAGCACCGATAGCATGAAGCCAACCCCGGATTTTTCGATATCGTAGGTGGTGACTTTGCTTTTGAATTTATCCACCTGGCCTGCAATCAGCTTGGCCAGTGCGGTGTGAGAATCCGGAACCTCGTTCGCCGGGATGAGGCGCTTGTTGTAAATAAACACCACCGGCTCGTAGGTGGTGCCGTAGGCTTTGTTGTGCCAAACAGCCCATTTCGGTAGCTGGTTCTGCTCTGCTGAAACATACTCCATGGCATAGTCGGTCGCGAGCTTCATCGCGGTATCCATGGAGGAGCTCCAGATGACGTCACCGCTGCCGCCGCCAGCAGCCTGTTCGCTGATATAACGGTTATACAGCTCGGTGCTGTTCATATCGTTATATTCAACTTTGATGCCCGGATAGGTGGCTTCAAAGCCCTGAATCAGCGGCCCAGCCGCTTTGGTATCCGTTGTGGAGTAAACCACGACTTTGCCTTCTTTGGTGGCGGCATCAACCACCTTTTGGTAGTCAGCCGGATACCCCTGCGGCAGTGCGGACAGAGCAGAAAACGACATGAAAACAGCAGCAGAGATCAGAGAGATGCGGAATGTGTTCGCCATTATTATTAACCTTCTAGTTACATTTAAGGAACTAAAAGTCAACATAGCGGATGGGAGGGGAGAGACAAGAGGGGGGAGAGAGCCGGCTGGTGGAAATGTGATTGTTGGCGTTGTTTCGGTAATTAACACCATAGAAACCGTGAGGGCGATGGGTTGAGAGAATAGAATACTCGCCGTTGTAGGCCGGATGGCGCTTCGTTTATCCGGCCTACAGTGATTGTTACTCCTGAGCCACCCTCCGGTACAGCCGCCTCGGATGCCCAATACTCCCATACTGAATCTCAATCACCACAAACCCAATTTCCACGCAATACTCCAGATAGCGGCGACCCGTGGTCTTGCTGATCCCCGCGTCTTCTACTACCTGTTCGACTGACCAGCTGGTGTCAGGATGCTCGCTGAAAATACGCTTCACCCGCTCGAGCGTTGCAGGCTCAATGCCCTTTGTTGATGGCTGGGTTGATGCCTCACCCGCGGGTAAATTGAACAGTTTATCCAGTGCATGTTGGTCAACAACTTTCACCTGGCGCAGAGTGTGTACCAGCAACATAAAGCGCTCCAGTGAGGCCCGCAGACGGTGGGAAAACACGGGTTTTAGCAGGTAGTCAAACGCGCCGCTGCGCATAGCATGGCTGCAGGTTTGCATATCGCTGGCGGCGGTGATGAATATCACCGAGCATTCAAACTGTTTGAGCAGCGGGCTATCAATAAGCTCAACGCCCTGACCGTCAGGCAAATAGTTGTCCAGCAGCAGCAGGCGCGGCCGATGACGGAGGATCAGCTCGCGGGCCTGTTCCAGCGATCCCGCGATCCCCACGATGCGCAGATGGAAGTTTTGCTCAATAAACTCCCGATGCAACTGTGCCAGATGTGGCTCATCTTCAACAATAACAACCTCAAGAGGGCGGATATCAGTCATGGGAAGGTCCTGTCGAAAGTAAAATCTGGAACGGGATGAAAACCGAAAATACGGTACCCTGCGGGATGTTATCGCTCATTTCGATGCTGCCACCGGCCCGACGAACATAGCCCGCGACCAGGTACAGGCCAATACCATGTTCTGCACCGGTGAGTTCGCTGCTGTCAGTGGGTTTACTGGTAAAGCCTTGCTCAAAAATATGCGGCTTCATGGCTTCATCAACGCCACAGCCCCGGTCAGCCACTTCAATCACCAGTTCGTGGTTGCGATCCGATATATACACTTCCACCGGCGCGGTACGTGCTGGCGTTTTCAGCGTGGCATCGACAGCATTGTCCACCAGATTACCTATTACTGACATCAGCTCCGTTTCGCTCAGCCCTTCCGGCAGGCGCGAGAGCTGGCAGGCAGGGTCGAAAACCAGCTCAACACCTTTCTCGCGAGCACCGACATATTTCCCCAGCAGCAGGCCGCACAGCGCCGGAGAGACAAACTGCCTGGAGAGGAAATCCAGCACCTGCTGGGCCCCCTCTGACTGTACCTGGATATAACGCAGCGCGTCGTCATAGCGCTGCATCTGCAGCAGGCCGACGAGCGTAGCCGTCCAGTTGAGCTGCTCGTGGCGCATGATACGCAGGTTATCGGCATAGCGGGTCACCTGGCTGAGTTGGCTGCTGAGCGTATTGATATCGTTCTTATCGCGGAAGCTGAATACCCAACCGCTTTGGGTGCCCGGCTCAACTTCAATAGCCACGCGGTTGACGATGGTTTCCCGTTGATTCAGGACGGTAATATGATCGTGATGGCGGCTGTCATAAGCGGTGTTGCCTGGCACGAAAAACGACGGTGGCAGCTGAATCACCTCATCCAGCGGTTTGCCGAGCAACGCTTGTTCACTCTGGCGAATATTGAGCATCTCCCTGGCGGCGCGGTTGATGAGTATTAGCTGCTTATCGGCATTCACCGCAAACACACCTTCGTACATGGCCTCCAGTAACGCCTTTTGCTGTAGCACCAACTGGGCGATATCTTTAGGTTCCAGGCCGAACATCTGCTTTTTCAGCGTGCGGGTCAGTAACCAGGAAAAAATAAACAGCAGCAGCAGCAGGGCAAGGCCGTACATTCCGGTGCGCCACAGCAGGCGGGCGTTGATATTGGCGATGTAGGAGGTGAGGTAACCGACGGAGACAATGCCGATTACCTGATGATGGTTATCGAAAATAGGTGCCTTACTGCGTAACGAGACACCGATCCCGCCCTTGCGCACTGTGATTATGGTTTTGCCCTTCAGTACGTCAGCATTGTCGCCGCCGATCATCGGCAGGTTAAGGCGCTCCGGGGATTCTGAGTGGTAAAGATGCTGTTCATGCGCATCGCCAATCACAATATAGCTGGCATCGCTTTCGGCGCGCAGCGGCTGAATCAGTTGTGCGATACCGGGAATATCCCGCTGCTGAACTTTTTCTGCCAGACCGGGAATCAGGGCAATTTCGCTGGCCTGTACCCGCGCGCGTTGGCCTAAATCGTGGTGCAACTGGCGGTCGATAAAGTGAAACAGCAATACGCCAAGCAGCGCCAGCAGAAGGCAGGAAAAAGCCACCAGTGAGAGGAACAGCTTTACCTGAAAGGACAATCTAAGTTTCATGTAGTCCGCAGCGGCCAGAGCAGAAAGGGTCATCTGAAAAGCCTATCATGCGAAAATACGAACCGTAATCGAGGGACGACAGAGTTGTGAACTGCCTACATTCTCCGCGAATTTCTGAGACAATAAACGGTATGTCGACGATGCGCTCCAACGGTTGTATCCATTGAAAATGCGCATCGTTGACGGTGATTTTTTGGGATCTTCCGGTCTATGACTCTGGGTGTCCGTCGATCGCGGCTTTCAGATCGCGATATTCTTCGCATTGGGTGCCGCAGATAGTCTTAATGGTTGCCAGCTCCGCTTTCGCCAGGTCGGGGCGGCCTTTAACCATCCATGCTTCCCCAAGATATTCGCGCACTTTCGCATAGTGCGGATCAAGGGCAATCGATCGTTGGTAGTAACCTATCCCTTCATCCGTACGCCCTAACTTGCGCGTCGCATAGCCTCGATAGTTCCAGGCTTCACGCGTATTGGGCTGCTGTAAGGTATCGAGTAAATTGATGGCATCCTGATAATGGCCGGTTTTCGCCAGGTGATACGCATACTGCGTTTTATCCTGATCGTCGATCATGCTGCTTTTTTCGGGCAAACATTTTTGGGTTTTGTTGTCGTAAACCTGACCCTTCGGGCATGTTGGTGTGGTGGTATCGTCATTTCCCATGGCGCTGGCTGCAGCGGAGTAGAGCAGCCCGCCTGAGATCAGGCAAATCAACGGCAGTATTTTCGTCATGGCGTGCATCTTCATGATCCTGTCCTCTCGGTATGAGTGAAGGTTCTTGCATGCTGTAAACCGCGCAGACCATGCTTTACTCATTATCGATGCCTATAAATTGACCTGCCGTTTATTTTTAATACACCGCTGATCCAGCCGATTGTTCTGCGGTATTTAGTAATGTCCTGAGTCGTGTGAACTATAGTAAAGATGGCCGTTATTTCTCATTATTAATAACCGTGAGTGGGGGATGTGCATGAAGAAGATTCTGATGCTGGTCGGGGATTATGTCGAAGATTATGAAACGATGGTGCCTTTCCAGGCTCTGCAAATGCTCGGTCACCGGGTTGATGCCGTCTGCCCGGATAAAAAACAAGGCGACTATGTTCAAACCGCCATTCACGATTTTGATGGGGCGCAGACCTACAGTGAGAAACCAGGGCATCGCTTCACCTTGAATGCGAATTTCTCTGATGCGCGCGAGGCGGATTATGACGCCTTGTTGATCCCTGGTGGGCGGGCTCCGGAGTATTTGCGTCTGAATCCGGATGTCATTCAACTGGTACAAGACTTTAACTCTGCGGGTAAACCTATCGCCGCTGTGTGTCATGGCCCGCAATTGCTGGCGGCAGCCGGGGTGTTAGAAAATCGGACCTGTAGCGCGTATCCAGCGTGTGCGCCAGAAGTTCGGTTGAGCGGTGGGCATTATGCCGATATCGGGATTGACCAGGCGCACGTCGACGGCAATCTGGTAACCGCGCCGGCATGGCCTGCTCATCCTGCCTGGTTGGCTAAATTTGTTGAAGTATTAATGAAGTAACGGGTACCGGCTTTGCAGGTCGGTATAACTCATACGGCTATACCGACTGCAAAAAATTACCGTTGCATGAGTGCGAATACTCCCCAGCCGAGATATTCCCGGGTGAAGGTGACATGGCGCCCCGGTGACGTCCTCAGTTGCTCTCTGACTTCCTGCGTAAAGTCATCGTTTGGGTTCACCTCCAGCCATCGAACTGCCCCCGCATGCCTGGGCAATATCTTTCGTGGCGGGTATTTGATGCCAGTAATAGTAAAATTTCTGGGAATATCCATCACTCTCTCCTTAGCGATTATCTAACTGGGCGCGAACATTGTTTAATCCGGTGGTGTTGATGCGGTAGGGCTGACCATTGACGGATTTGATCAGTTTTTTGGTTCTGAGCTTTTTAAACACCTCAAGCGTGCAGTCGCAGAGCAGCAATCCTTCGCGGCTATAGCATTCAACGGATGTGACGCGACCAGCGCTATCGCGGACGTGCGCAATTCGGCCACCTTTGGCGAGAACGTGTAAGGTACGTTGTTCCTGACGGGATAAATTCATACTGGGAAACCTGTTTAATCATCATGTGCAAAACGTGCAAACACACTGCGGTGTCCGCATTCGATTTCGGCGCATTGATAACCAGTCCGGCCTGATAAGGTCGGCAAACTGATTATCTGATGATGACATTCTCCAGCATCAAAGCCTCGGGTTGAGTTGAAAGGTATTTACATGGTGAATGATAACAGGCAGTCCCTCGAGGGGAACCCTTGTGATGCTAATTTGTGATCTGTAACCGCAGTGCGGCCACATTGTAGATAATGCCAAACACCGCTACCGCCAGCAGGAACAGGGATGAGATAAAAACGCTGTATCTGACAAACCGCGTGGGCATCCAGCGCTTGAAAATCACGATATAAAATGACAGAACGGCAACGTCAAAAATGACCCATACCAGCGTGAGTACCAGCATGCTGGTGGCGAAATTATGTGTAATGGTGATGAACTGTGGAAAGAATGAAACGAAAAACAGAATATCTTTCGGGTTTGACACGCCAATCAGAAAACCGTTGATAAATCCCCCATGAGACGGCTGACGAGAGTCTTCGCGGGCGGCTTGATTTCTTGCCCACAGGCTGCAAAACGCGCTATAGCCGATATACAGCGATCCGGCGAGACCCAGCACACACAGCAGCAGCGGAGAGAGTGATACCACCCCCGCCAGCATCAGCGCAGCAAGCGCGAGCAGTAGCAATGAAGCACCGTTCGTTCCGCATAGTGTCATAAAGGCCTGGCGATAGCCGTACTGTACCGCCGTCGCGGTAATCAGCGCCACAACAGGGCCAGGCGTTAGCAACAGTGTTAGCACTGAGAGGCTGTATACAGCCAGTAAAGCGAGATTCATATCTGATGATCCTGACGTTATTTTTCATCAGTATTCCGCTTGCGTGTCACATTGAAAAACGAATAAAACTGCGCTCTACTGTGAGTAAAACTCAACATAGAAGCCGATGATGACGCTACCCCCGCTGTATGCCCTGAGAGCTTTTGAAGCTGCTGCCCGTCTGGGGTCCTTTAGTAAAGCGGCTATTCAACTGAACGTCACGCCTGGTGCGGTAAGCCGTCATATCCGCACACTGGAAGCCTGGTTTGGTTGCGAACTGTTTGTTCGTAGCGGCCCCCGTATTGAGATAACGCCTTCAGGACAAGGGTTAGCGCAACAGCTGACGGTCGGGTTTCAAAGTTTAGAACATGCCTGCCATGCTTTCCGTAGCAGCAGTCATGAGCTGAGGTTGAAAGCACCCTCAACGCTGACCATGCGCTGGCTGCTGGATGTGCTGCGTCATTTCCGGGAAGCCCATCCAACGCCGGTGATTGAAATCTCCAGCGTGTGGATGGACACCGATTCCGTCGCATTCAGTCGCGAACCGTATGACTGTGCAATCCTGTTGGGGAATGGTTATTTTGGTGAGGATACGGACAGCCGTTTGCTGTTTCAGGAGTGGCTTATCCCGGTATGCGCGCCTGCGTTACAGGCTCAGGTGCAAAGTGATATCGCCGTCTGTGAATTGATTCATCCTTCCGCCGATCGCCGCGACTGGCGTCGCTGGCTGCAGCGTACTGGGGTCTTTCCTGCGTTGAACCTGGCACGTGGCAAAGTGTTCGATACCCTGGAACAGGGGAGTCTTGCGGCAATGAGCGGGCATGGGGTAGCGGTCGCCGATCTGCTATTAAGCCTGACGGCTATTCAGACCGGGATGCTGGCGTTACCGTTTAAACAGGCGGTCGCGACAGGAGAAGGCTATTACCTCGTCTGGCCAAAAGCGTCAACCCGGCTTCGAAATATTGAGTTGCTGTATCGCTGGTTAAAAGAAGCTGTGCCTGAGGCTGACATGGCAGAACTGCTCTGGCTGAAATAACCCGCTGAACACCATATTGATAACAATTCTCATTATTATTGTTGTGTTGTGCGGGTAATGGTAATGTTGCCACCAGTCGTACGTTGCAAATTCCATTTCCTGTGCAGAAGACAGCATGAACAACACCACCGCCCAGAATGCATCCGGACGTTTTACCCGCACCTTCTCCGTCAGTGAGTTTAGGGACTTTGGTGAGCGTTACGGGATCGATTACCGTTTTCCGTTGCTGGCGAAAAAACCGGGTCTTCCGTGTTCCAGTGCTGTGTTGCAAGGGGAAGTCGAGGAGATGATGCTCCCTTGCGGGATGTGCGTCACACACTCTGATGTACAGGTGCTGCAACCGTATGAAACCACCTCCCGGCACAGTAGCCCCTTGTATATGCTGGTGGTGCTGGAAGGTTGCGTGATACTGACGCTCAACGGGCAGGAACATGTGGTACGTTCCGGCATGGCGTTTAGTTCGCGTCTGAGTGAACGCCAGGCGATGAGCGCCCGCCACCCTGCAGACTGCAAGCTACGAACGCTATCACTTGGGTTATATCCTGACGGGGCATGGCGCACAGGATTACTCGAATCCCTTATGCGTGAGTGGGAAAGCTGCCAGACGCCAACGCTTATTTGGCAGGTGCCGGGGTTTTTACTCAGCGGATTACAATATGCGCAGCAGGGCTCGCTCAGCCAGGTTTCCCGCCAGTTGATGCTGGAAGGACTGATTTTACAATTATTTGGTCACGGTCTCAGTGTTTGTCAGGTAGAGAGCGGTACATGCCTCGCAGCCAGTGGCGAGCAGCAACGGCTGGAAAGTGTGCGTCGCCTGTTGGAGCAAACCCCTGAAAATGACTACACGCTTAACGAGCTGGCACAGCGCGCAGCGATGAGCCCCAGCAGTTTGCGCAGTAAATTTCGCATGGCCTATGGCTGCTCGGTGTTTGACTACCTGCGTGACTGCCGCCTGGAGCGCGCGCGTGGCTATTTGTTGGAAGGGTATAGCGTACAGCAAGCGGCATGGATGTCTGGCTACCAGCACGCCACCAACTTTTCTACAGCCTTTCGTCGTCGCTATGGCTTCCCGCCTGGTGATGTTCTCAAACTTTGCTAATCCATTTTCCCGTTTTATGCGCGTGGCAGATTAATAATTTGGCGTTGCGCATACGCAACCTGGCATTCGGCATAGCGACTCCTGATACAAAAATGGCAATAATTCTCATTTACAATTAGATATGCCTTGGGAGATGTTCATGTTCGCGAAGACTCGGTTGGCGCTGCTGGTAGGATGGGTGACCGGCAGCGTGGCTTTTCCTCTGCTGGCGCAGGAAACACCAAAAAACGATACGGTGGTTGTCACCTCGCAAATGCAGAGTGGGGCGACCAAGCTTGCCACACCGGATATCGAAACGCCGCAATCGGTCTCTATCGTTACCCGTGAACAATTTGAAGAGCAAGGTGCAACCAGCGTGCGGCAGGCCGTTAGCTACACGCCTGGGGTGTACAGTAACCAGATTGGTGCCTCCAACCGCTTTGACTACATTGTGCTGCGCGGTTTCTCTGATGGTAGTCTGGACAACGTCTATCTCGACGGCCTGAAAATGATGGGCGACACTAATTCGCACAGTTCGCTGGTGGTCGATCCGTGGTTTCTCGACAATATTGAAGTGGTGCGCGGCCCGGCTTCCGTGCTGTACGGCCGATCTTCTCCGGGCGGGATCGTGGCGCTGACATCGCGTAAACCGTCGTTTGATGCGGGCGGAGAAGTGAAACTGTTTGCCGGAAACAACAATCAGCGCGGCGCCGCGTTTGATGTCACCGGGGCGCTGGACGATAACGACCGCGTGGCGGCGCGACTGAGTGGCATGACGCGCTATGCTGATTCGCAGTTTGGCCCGTTGAAAGAAGAGCGCTACGCGCTGATGCCCAGTCTGACCTGGCGCATCACCGATCAGACGCGTCTTGACCTGATGGCCTATCTGCACCGTGACCCGGAAGGTGGCAGCCACTCTGGCCTGCCGTATGACGGCACCGTTGTGCCACACTATGGGCAGAAGATTGCCAACACCTTCTACGAAGGCGAGGACGAATACGACAAATACGATCGCCGTGAAAATATGGTCGGCTACAACATTGAGCACATGTTTGATAGCGGCTGGTCGGTGCGGCAAAAGTTACGCTATTTGCATACCGACGTTGAACTGAACCAGGTGTATGCGGCGGGCTGGTTGAATGAAACAGAGCTTAATCGCGGTTATTCCGGCTCAGACGAAAAAATGTCGGCGATTACCCTGGATAATCAACTGGATGGTAGTTTTGATACCTGGCAGGTCAATCATCGCTTGCTGGTGGGCATCGATTATCAGGATCGCAGCAACAATACTACCGGCTATTACGGGGCATTTCCGCCGATCGATGCGTTTAACCCGGTGTACGGGGCGAAGCCGGATTACATCAATATGTATGCGCGCGAGAAGCACAAGTTGCGCCAGACGGGCTACTATTTGCAGGATCAGATGTCATGGGATCGCTGGCGTATAACGCTCGGTGGCCGCTACGATCAGGTGAGCATATCGAATATTGATAAGCAAAACGGCACTCGCAGCGATCTGGACAAAAATAACTTCAGCAGTCGCGCTGCTCTGCTTTATTTGTTCGATAACGGTGTTGCGCCGTACATCAGCTATTCCACCGCCTTTACCCCAACCAGTTTTGCTGATGAGAACGGTAACCTGTTGGAACCGATGAAAGGCAAGCAGTGGGAAGCCGGGCTGAAATATGAACCGGAAGGGTTGAATAGCCAGTTTAGCGCGTCGGTGTTCCGCATTAATCAGACCAATATTGCCACCAAAGAAGAGCCGACCGATCCGTACCGTTCGATTGGCGAAATTGAATCTGAAGGGGTGGAGCTGGAAGCTATTAGCCAACTGACGGACAGTTTCCGTTTGCAGGCGGCGTATACCTACACCGATATTCGCTATAAGAAAAGTAGCCCGGAAGAACAGGGTAAGCGTGCCGTTTATGCACCGCGCAATCAGGCCAGCACCTGGTTAAGCTACGATGTGAAAAGTGGCCCACTGGAGGGGCTGACGTTGGGCTCAGGCGTGCGCTACGTTAATGGTATTACCAGCGATCGCCAGAATACTCACACCCTGCCATCGTATACGCTGGTGGATCTGGCGGTGGGTTATGACTTAACGAACATCGGTATAAAAGGACTGAGTGCGCAGCTCAACGTTAACAACCTGACCGATAAACGCTATGTCGCGGCCTGCAACTCGCTTTCTTATTGTTACTTTGGCGCAGAGCGCAGCATTGTTGGTAGCGTATCCTGGAAATTCTGAGTCTCTCTTTTTAGCCGGATGCGGCGCTGGCACCTTATCCGGCCTACGGTAGCGTGCAAATTGTAGGCCTGATAAGCGCAGCGCATCAGGCATAGTGAGTGCGGCTATTTTGTAAAACCGTTTTGCATACAAATCTGCGCGCTGGTTCTCAGGGTGAAGGCTAACTTGTCAGGATACTGACTGTAATAGTTATGTTCTTCTTCCAGCCCTTTTGCCTGCGCCAGACGTACCGTCTCCAACGAACAGGTTCGGTAGATCAAATCTTTATTCATATTACTCTGCTTCTCGCGCTGTTTATCTGCAGACAGCGCCAGCCAGCGTTCTGAAAGCGTATAATCGTAGACTACCCGATTATCTTTCGCCTGAACGTTCTCAATGGTAATGAATTCGTCAATTTTCAGTCTTGGCTGCCCGCGCATTTTTTTCTTATCTTCTGCGGCGGCATATTGCGCCAGCGCATTAATATCCATGCCGGCTATTTTTTGCTTATAGACTTCAACGTAAGCCGCAGGCTGCTGATAATGCTGAGCATAGGTATTTCTTAATTCCCCGTCACTCATTGAACAGCCAGCTAAAAATAAAGGTAATAGCAGCGTCAGTTTTGTTTTAGTCATGATGTTATCCCATTCATTATTGTGGTCCCCAGTCGCCCATAACAAAATAAACGTCATCGTATTACAGGTGATCTTTAGGTTTGTATAAACGGGGCGGCGACAGCACAAGTGCAATTATCTTAAAATGGTGGAGTAAGCGGGAAACCCTGCCAGAATTGGCAGGGTTAATGGATGAAGAAGATTAGAATTCCATTTTCACCGTGAACTGCACTTCTCGTGGGTCACCAATCTGATTACCCAGATTATTGGTGGCAATGGATGAGGTGTAATAGGTCTTATCAAACAGGTTTTTCACATTGAGCTGCAAGGTGACCGGATACTGCAGCTTCATTTTATAAGCGGCAAAGGCATCGGCGACAAAATAGCCCGGCAGATAATAGTCTGCGCCATTGGTTGCGGAACGGCGACTCACTCCATGACCCCCACCGCCAATCGTCAGGGTATTACCCATAAAGGCATTCTGAATATCGTAGGTGAGGAATAATGAGCCGGTATGCTTCGGTACATTAGGCAGCGGCTTACCTTTGTAATCAGGATCTTCCGTCACTTTCGCGGCGGTATAACCGTAGCTGGCGATGATATTGGTGTTGGTGGTCAACGAACCGGCGACATCCACTTCCACGCCTTGTGAACGCACGCGACCCGCCGTTTTCGCCACGGTTTCGCCATTGATCATTTCGTTGTACAGCACATTGCGTTTATCAATATCAAACAGGGCAATATTGGCGGTGATTCCGTCAAAGATATCGAATTTTGCCCCCACTTCATACGCTGTTGAGGTTTCAGGTGGCAGTTCGCCAATATAACTGGCGATAGAATATTGCGGCATGAAGGATCGCGACACGTTACCGAACAGCGATACGGACGGCGTCAGTTTGTAAACCATACCGAATTTGGGCACCCACTGTTGGTCGGTACTGTCGGTATTGACGTTGAACGGACGGCCTTTGCCAGCGTATTCGGTGTAGTACTGATAACGCATCCCGGCGACGGCGATCCATTTATCGGTCAGGTACAGCGCGTCCTGCACATACGCAGAATAGCTCTCTTGTTGAATGGTCTGATCGCTATCAGCGGCAGAAACGTTAGTACATTTACCCAACGTACCGTAGACAGGATTATAAATATTGAACCCTTTTACATTCTTACAGCGGATCATGTCGGTGCGTAGCAGATCGTAGTTCTCATAAGAGACACCGGTGAGGATCTCGTTATAAAAGCCAGCGATATCGACGTTGCCCTGCAAATCGGCACGTGTGGCGTGCATGCGCTGGGTGGAGCCTTGAGTGGCATCTACACGGCGGGTCAGATTTCCGGTGGCAGAATCATAAGCCATCACGCGAGCCTGATTATCGCTGTATTTATCCTGGCTAAAGCTGTAATCGAATTTCGCTGTCCATTCACTGTTGAAACGGTATTCGGCATTCAACTGCGCCAGATCTGATTCGCCATCGGTGATATTAAACGGCTCATCAAAACGGGTTTTGCTATCCACATTCACCGCGTGTTTGGTGTTGAGATCGAAAATGGTGCCGCGATCGAACGGGGCTTTATAGTCGCGATGTGAGTAGAGCACGTTGACGGTGGCGTTGTCGCCAAACCAGGTCAGGGACGGGGAGATGAAAGTGCTCTGATTCGTGCCGAAGTTACGCCAGTAATCCTCATGCTGATATTCGCCGATCAGGCGATAGGCCAACTGCGTGCCTTCAATCGGCCCGGTCACGTCAAACTGTCCTGTGCCGCCGCCGAAGCTGCTGGAGGTTGCTGAAATCGAACCGCCAAACTGCGTTTCCGGACGTTTGGTGACGACATTAATCAGCCCGCCGGGATCGAGAATCCCGTACAGGGTTGAGGCCGGGCCTTTCAGCACTTCCACGCGTGAGGTGGCGGCGTTAAAGCTGCGCGGCAACACGGTTTTCAGACCGTTGGTCATCACCGAGCCGTCACGGTTTGCGCCGAAGCCGCGGCGGACAAACGCATCCTGTGTGCCACCTAATGTGTTGGTTTGCACAACGTTACTGACGTTATACAGCGCTTCGTCCAGCGTCGTGACATGCTGATCTTCCAGAACTTTATCGCTGACAGTGTTCACCACTTGTGGAATATCCAACAATGGCATGGATGTCAGCGTTGCGGTGGACGAGCTCAGCGGTTGGTAACCCGATGTTACGGCCTGATCGGCAGAAGACGCATCTGCCCGAACAGTGATGGTATCTTCCCCTTTAGGCGGAGTTGTCTCTTTCTCCGCTGCGAATACCGTAGATGTTGTTGTCATGCCCAGAAAGAGAGCAGAGCACAATGCCCGCCCTTTCATCCCCGAAAAGTAAGTCGTTAACTCAGCCATTATTTTATTTATTCCGCAAAAGACCCTGCCAAAAATGGGCAGGGAAACAGGTTGATTCAATTCATTGCCCGGCTTGCCAGCCCTGCATTCATCCATCTGTAAACCAGCGTTACTGGCGTCATATGTGTAATTGAGAATCATTCAATCATGGGCGTTTGTAGTAGTAAACGTAAAAATGAAAAAGAAACTACAGGCGATTTACCGCAATTTAACCGTCTTTTTTTTGAAGGTATTTAATTTTCAATACATTGAAAAAGAA
>NZ_JANEWL010000066.1:0-26571 GCF_028069815.1 Citrobacter sp. Awk 2 | reverse complement strand
GGAATATAATATTCACCCAGGCGAGTGAAATTTTGTTTTGTAATCGCCATCACGTTTTCGCCAGGAGACAGCATGAACTGTTTGATTCGCATTCGTCAGCGTTACCCGGACCTCGCGCAAAGTGATAAAAAACTTGCGGATTACCTCCTCGCACAGCCGGATACTGCGCGTCATCTCAGTTCACAGCAACTCGCTTTTGAAGCGGGCGTCAGCCAGTCCAGCGTCGTGAAGTTCGCACAAAAAATGGGGTTTAAAGGGTTTCCCGCACTGAAACTGGCGATCAGCGAAGCACTGGCCAGTAATCCCAATCCCCATTCTATCCCAGTGCATAATCAGATCCGCGGCGACGACCCAATGCGTCTGGTTGGTGAAAAACTGATTCAGGAGAACGTTGCGGCCATGCACGCCACACTGGATATCAACAGCGAAGAAAAGCTGATGGAAAGCGTTGCCTTGTTACGCTCAGCCCGACGCATTGTCCTGACCGGAATTGGTGCCTCTGGGCTGGTTGCACAGAATTTTGCCTGGAAACTGCTGAAAATTGGTTTTAACGCGGTAGTGGAACGCGATATGCACGCACTGCTGGCAACGGTACAGGCGCTTTCGCCGGGCGATCTCCTGTTGGCGATTTCCTATACCGGGGAACGTCGTGAACTCAACCTGGCTGCGGATGAAACATTGCGCACCGGTGCCAAAATTCTTGCCATCACCGGATTTACACCCAATGCCCTGCAACAGCGAGCAAGCCATTGCCTGTATACGATTGCCGAAGAACAAGCGACGCGCAGCGCAGCAATTTCATCGACGCACGCACAGATGATGCTTACAGATTTATTGTTTATGGCGCTGGTTCAGCAAGATTTAGAACATGCTCCGGAACGAATTCGCCACAGTGAAGCGCTGGTAAAAAAACTGGTCTGAACAAAGAATGCGCGTATAATGCCCGCCCGATTTGTGATGTTTTGAGAGTTTCCTGATGGCCCTGTTAATCACTAAAAAGTGTATCAATTGCGATATGTGCGAACCCGAATGCCCGAATGAGGCGATTTCGATGGGTGAGAGCATCTACGAGATTAACAGCGACAAATGTACAGAATGCGTAGGCCATTACGACACACCAACCTGTCAGAAAGTGTGTCCGATCCCCAACACAATTTTGAAAGACCCGGCACATAGCGAAACCGAAGAACAGCTGTGGGATAAGTTTGTATTGATGCATCACGCGGATAAACTATAGCCGCGTCGCCATCCGGCGATGAAGCCTGATGGCGCTAACGCTTATCAGGCCTACCCAGCACCTGTAAAAAACGCATAACCCGTAGGCCGGATAAGACGCCTCGCCATCCGGCAACGTCCTGAAACTAGCTTTCGATAATCACCGTGGCACAAGCGTAGTGCCGTTCATCGGCCAGCGTTACATGCATATGCGCGACACCCAGTTTTTCCGCCAGTTTTAACGCCTCCCCCCATAACCGCAGACGCGGTTTACCGAGTTCATCGTTGAAGACTTCAAACTGATTAAACGCCAGCCCATTGCGAATGCCGGTACCGAAGGCTTTAGCTGCCGCCTCTTTTACCGCAAAGCGCTTTGCCAGAAAACGCACCGGTTGCTGATGCGTTTCCCAGATGGCCCATTCGTTGTCACTCAGGACCCGTCTGGCCAGGCGTTCACCGGAGCGGGAGATCACCGCCTCGATCCGCGCAATCTCCACGATATCCGTGCCTAAACCCAGAATCGCCATTAGCCACGCGCTTCCAGCATCAGACGTTTCATTTCCACTACCGCGTCCTTCAGCCCGCTCATCACCGCACGTCCGATAATGGCATGCCCAATGTTTAGTTCGTGCATTTCCGGGATCCGCGCAATGGCTTTAACGTTATGGTACGTCAAACCGTGACCGGCATTCACCTTCAGGCCCAGACTGGCAGCAAAAGTCGCCGCTTTAGCAATACGCGCCAGTTCACTCGCCTGTTCAGCATCGGTTTTCGCATCAGCATAGCAACCGGTATGAATCTCAATGAACGGAGCGCCCACGTCGGCAGCCGCTTTAATTTGTTCTTCATCCGCATCGATAAACAACGAGACCAGAATTCCGGCATCAGCCAGTCGCTTGCAGGCATCGCGCATTTTGTCGCGCTGCCCCGCAACGTCAAGCCCCCCTTCCGTCGTGACTTCCTGACGTTTTTCCGGCACCAGGCAGCAAAAATGCGGCTTCGTCTCTACGGCGATAGCCAGCATTTCTTCGGTTACCGCCATTTCCAGATTCATGCGCGTATCCAGCGTCTGGCGCAGAATACGTACGTCGCGATCGGTGATATGGCGACGGTCTTCACGCAGGTGTACGGTGATGCCATCCGCGCCAGCCTGTTCAACGATAAACGCTGCCTGAACCGGGTCCGGGTATGCGGTACCACGAGCATTACGTAAAGTGGCAATGTGGTCAATGTTGACGCCTAACAGTAATTCAGCCATGACAATCCTCGTTATTTTATTTTCGCTTCGGCAGAAACTGCCGGAATAATTCGCGGCTCTTTAAGGGCTTACCACCAAGATACGGCTTTAAGGCCATACGGGTAAAGCGTTTCGCAGCACGCAGCGTGTCAGCATCAGGAAATTCACGCGATTCAAGTGCTTTCAGATGGCGTCCGGTAAAGGTGCTGTTATCGATAACAACACTGGCGATAAATCCTTTTTCTTCCCGATAGCGGTAGGTCATGGTGTCATCTACCGGCTCGCCGCTGCCCGCACAGTGGGTGAAATCCACGCCGTAGCCCAGGTGGCCAAGTAAGGCCAGTTCAAAGCGACGCAGCGCCGGCTCTGGCGAACCTGTCGCGCCAGCCAGTGCCTGAATGCAGTTCAGGTAGTCGAAAAAGAGTTCAGAAAAACGGGTTTCATACTCAAGCACACGCGAGATGAGTTCATTGATGTACAGGCCGCTGTACAACGTGATACCGCTAAGGGGGAGTGCCAGAGATACGGCTTCCGCACTGCGCAAGGTTTTCACCTCACCACGGCCGCCAAAGCGAAGTAACAGCGGGGTAAAAGGCTGGAGTGCGCCTTTCAGGTTGGAACGTTTAGAACGTGCGCCTTTGGCGACAAGGCGCACGCGGCCAGACTCTTCCGTGAAGACATCCAGCACGAGACTGGTTTCGCTCCACGGGCGGCTATGTAAGACAAAGGCGCGTTGCCATCCTTCCATCATAATACTCGTCGTCTTTCAAGTTGCAGGTGCGTTGGCTGCGCCCGTTCACCCCAGTCACTTACGAGAGTAAGCTCCCGGGGATTCGCGGACTTGCCGCCTTCCTGCACCTCGAAAGCCATAGAGTATTAAAACTACTGGTCGTCGCCGTAACCGAGGCTGCGCAGCGCGCGTTCGTCATCGGCCCAGCCGGATTTCACTTTCACCCACAACTCCAGGTGTACAGGCGCTTCGAACATCTCCTGCATGTCTTTACGGGCTTCAATGCCGATGGTTTTGATTTTGGCACCTTTATTACCAATCACCATCTTCTTCTGCCCTTCACGCTCAACGAGGATCAGACCGTTGATGTCGTAACCGCCGCGCTCATTAGAAATAAAACGCTCAATTTCGACGGTGACAGAATAAGGTAGCTCAGCACCCAGGAAACGCATCAGTTTTTCGCGGATGATCTCAGAGGCCATAAAACGCTGGGAGCGATCGGTGATGTAATCTTCCGGGAAGTGATGAATCGCTTCCGGCAGATGTTTACGCACGATGCCCGCGATAGTATCGACATTCAGTCCAGTTTCGGCAGACATCGGGACGATATCGAGGAAATTCATCTGGCTTGCCAGGAACTGCAGGTGTGGCAACAGATCGGCCTTCTCCTGGACGTTATCCACTTTATTCACAGCCAGAATAACCGGAACCTTACCGTCACGCAGTTTGTTGAGCACCATCTCGTCGTCCGGCGTCCAGCGTGTGCCTTCCACGACAAAAATGACCAGCTCAACGTCACCGATAGAACTGCTTGCCGCTTTGTTCATCAGACGGTTGATGGCACGTTTCTCTTCCATATGTAGACCCGGGGTATCAACATAAATTGCCTGATACGCGCCTTCAGTATGGATGCCAACAATACGGTGACGAGTCGTCTGTGCCTTACGTGAGGTAATAGAAATCTTCTGCCCAAGCAGATTATTCAACAGGGTGGATTTGCCAACGTTCGGGCGACCGACGATGGCAATAAATCCGCAGTAAGTTTTCTCTTCGCTCATTCCAGCTCCAGTTTTTTCAACGCCTGTTCGGCGGCAGCCTGCTCAGCCTTACGACGGCTCGAACCTGTGCCAACCACCGGTTCACTCAGGCCGCTGACCTGGCAGTGGATTGTAAATTCTTGATCGTGCGCTTCGCCACGGACCTGCACCACCAGATAAGACGGCAACGGCAGGTGGCGACCCTGCAAATATTCCTGCAAGCGCGTTTTCGGATCTTTTTGTTTGTCGCCCGGACTAATTTCGTCCAGACGCGTTTGATACCAGTTCAGGATCAGCTGTTCAACCGTCTGAATATCGCTGTCGAGGAAGACCCCACCGATCAACGCTTCGACGGTATCCGCCAAAATTGATTCGCGACGAAAACCGCCGCTTTTCAATTCACCCGGCCCCAGGCGTAAACATTCACCGAGGTCAAATTCACGGGCTAATTCAGCCAGCGTATTTCCACGCACCAGCGTGGCGCGCATGCGGCTCATGTCACCTTCATCCACACGCGGGAAACGGTGATACAGCGCATTCGCAATAACAAAGCTCAAAATAGAGTCGCCTAAAAATTCTAAACGCTCGTTATGTTTGCTGCTGGCACTACGGTGAGTTAATGCCTGCTGCAACAGCTCCTGATGATTAAAAGTGTAGCCCAGCTTCCGTTGAAGCCGATTAATTACGATGGGATTCATGCGATACCAATAAATGAATGCGTCAACAATTCAGCACACGAAACAGACCTGATATACACCCGTCATTAGAGATGACCAATGCTGTTTCGTGTGCCGTGGCAACCTGACGGTGCCAACCTAAAACTTCGGGGGAATATTCTATACACAACGACAAGGGATGTCGTTAGTCTGAGGGAATTAATCCGAGAAATAATTCACGCTGTCGTTATTAAGACGACAGCGTGAACAATTATCAGCAATTAGTGGATACCACCAATGCGGCTCAAACGAACGCCGGTTGGCCACTCACCTTCTTGTTTGTCGAAACTCATCCAGATTGCGGTCGCTTTACCTACCAGATTCGCTTCCGGTACAAATCCCCAATAACGGCTGTCCGCGCTGTTGTCACGGTTATCACCCATCATGAAGTAATGCCCCGGTGGAACGATCCAGGTGGCTAACTGCTGACCCGGCTGACGGTAATACATCCCCACCTGATCCTGCGCGATTGGCACCATCAGAATGCGGTGTGTTACCTCACCCAGCGTTTCTTTACGCTCGGTCAGGCGAATACCGTTGTCTTTCGTTTCGTTCAGCGGAACCTCAAAGAAACCGCTGGTCGCTTCCCCGCCGTTACGGCGAGCAAACGTCTGCACAAAATCACTTGGCTGAACATCAGAGTACGTTACCGGCAGCGCGTTTTCACACGCCTGACCAGAACTGCATCCTGGCTGAATAGTGACCTCTTTCGCCACCGGATCGTACGTCACTTTGTCTCCCGGTAAACCGACAGCACGTTTGATGTAGTCCAGACGTGGATCTTCCGGGTATTTAAATACCACGATGTCACCGCGTTTCGGGTGGCCTGTTTCGATTAGCGTCTTCTGATAAATAGGATCTTTAATTCCGTAGGCAAATTTCTCTACCAGAATAAAATCACCAATCAACAGTGTTGGCATCATCGAACCCGACGGGATCTGGAATGGTTCATAAATAAATGAGCGCACCACCAGCACAATAGCCAGTACCGGGAAAACGGATGCACCGGTTTCCAGCCAGCCCGGCTTAGGGGCCACTTTTTTCAGCGTCGCTTTATCCAGTGAATCGCCTGCAGCGGCCTGTGCCGCAGCCTGGCGCACCCGGCGTTTTGGCGCGAAGACAAACTTATCTACGCACCATAAAATGCCCGTCACCAGTGTGGCAATCACCAGAATCAGGGCAAACATGTTCGCCATGCCAACTCCTTAAGATTATTTGCTGTCTTTACCGACATGCAGAATAGCGAGGAAGGCTTCCTGCGGCAGTTCGACGTTACCGATCTGCTTCATTCGCTTTTTACCCTCTTTCTGTTTTTGCAGCAGCTTTTTCTTACGGCTGATATCACCACCGTAGCACTTAGCCAGAACGTTTTTACGCAGCTGTTTAACCGTTGAACGCGCAATGATGTGCGTACCAATGGCCGCCTGAATTGCGATATCAAACTGCTGACGTGGGATCAGATCTTTCATCTTCTCGACCAGTTCACGGCCGCGGCTCTGGGAGTTATCGCGGTGAGTAATCAGCGCCAGCGCATCGACGCGTTCGTTGTTGATGAGAACATCAACACGTACCATGTCGGAGGCCTGGAAACGTTTGAAGTTATAATCCAGCGACGCGTAGCCACGAGAGGTCGACTTCAGACGATCGAAGAAGTCGAGGACCACTTCTGCCATTGGAATTTCATAGGTCAGCGCAACCTGGTTACCGTGGTAAACCATGTTGGTCTGTACACCACGCTTCTCGATACACAGCGTAATAACGTTGCCGAGGTATGCCTGCGGCAGCAGCATATGACATTCAGCAATCGGCTCGCGCAGTTCGTAGATGTTGTTCAGTGGTGGCAGCTTGGACGGGCTATCGACGTAGATAGTCTCTTTCGCGGTGGTTTCCACTTCGTAAACTACGGTCGGCGCGGTGGTGATCAGATCAAGATCGTATTCACGTTCTAAACGCTCCTGAATGATCTCCATGTGCAGCAGCCCCAGGAAGCCACAGCGGAAGCCGAAGCCCAGCGCGGTAGAACTTTCCGGTTCGTAGAACAGGGAAGCATCGTTCAGGCTCAGCTTACCAAGCGCATCACGGAAGTTTTCGTAGTCGTCGGAGCTGACCGGGAACAGACCCGCGTATACCTGCGGCTTCACTTTTTTAAAGCCAGGCAGGGGTTTATCCGCCGGGTTACGCGCCAGTGTCAGGGTATCGCCTACCGGTGCACCGAGGATGTCTTTAATGGCGCAAACTAACCAACCTACCTCGCCACACTTCAGTTCGGTACGGTCAACCTGTTTCGGCGTAAAGATACCCAGGCGGTCGGCGTTGTAGACCTGACCGGTACTCATCACTTTGATTTTGTCGCCTTTACGCATGGTACCGTTTTTAATACGGACCAGCGAGACCACACCGAGATAGTTATCGAACCAGGAGTCGATGATCAACGCCTGTAACGGGCCTTCCGGGTCACCTTCCGGCGGCGGAATATCACGTACCAGACGTTCAAGAACGTCGGTCACGCCAACACCGGTTTTCGCCGAGCAACGGACTGCGTCAGCCGCATCGATACCGACGATATCTTCAATCTCTTCCGCCACACGCTCTGGATCGGCGGCTGGCAGGTCAATTTTGTTCAGTACCGGCACCACTTCCAGATCCATTTCCATGGCGGTATAGCAGTTAGCCAGTGTTTGCGCTTCAACACCCTGCCCGGCATCAACGACCAGCAGTGCGCCTTCACAGGCAGCAAGCGAGCGAGAAACTTCATAAGAGAAGTCAACGTGGCCCGGGGTGTCGATAAAGTTAAGCTGGTAGGTTTCACCATCAGATGCTTTGAAATCGAGCGTCACGCTCTGCGCTTTGATAGTAATACCGCGCTCACGCTCAAGATCCATCGAGTCGAGAACCTGCGCTTCCATTTCACGGTCAGACAGGCCACCGCAGATCTGGATAATACGGTCAGACAGCGTCGATTTACCGTGGTCGATGTGAGCTATGATTGAAAAGTTACGTATGTTCTTCATATAGTGTAATTATTGTGCCTTACGCCTGCCTGGGCAGGCTCTGAGAAGTCGCTGTTCTGAGCTTAACGTCTGTTTTAGTGAAACGCCGCATTCTACACTACATCGCCGAGGCGAGGAAATGTTCATAGAGCAAGGATAGCGGGAACTGGAAACAACTTTGCAAAGTCAGTGAAACTTTTGCCGGATGGCGGCATAAACGCCTTATCCGGCCTACTTCTGCATCTGAGGACGCTGTAGGCCTGATAAGCGCAGCGCCATCAGGCAAAGATATCACTGCTGGGTTTCAACACGAATAAGATCGGGCGGGAGAGCTACGTTGAGAATAACCGGTTGCCAGGCTTCGCGCTCAGCAAGCTTACGGGAATATCCTCGCGCAATCAGGAATCCCCCCACGCCGCCCAGTATCGCCCCGCTGAGTGCGGCGATATCGCTGCCAAACAGCACCTGAAACAGCGCAGCAAAAATAAAGAGTCCCGCCAGCGGAGACATATACACTAGCATCGCCGAGCCTAACAGACTCCCTTCGGCAATACCCAGTTCAACTTTTTGCCCTGGCGTCAGCGGTTCATCGCTGGGTACCACGATAGTATGCGTTGTTTGCGGCCCCAGTTTGTTCAGCACACGACTGCCGCATCCAGCCCGCGACGCGCAGCTGCTACACGATGCTTTAACATCGCAGCTGACCGTCGCCAGGCCATTTTGCCAGGAAACAACCGTTGCCCATTCTTTAATCATTGCGCGGCCCTGAACTTAATATTGTCCGCGATACGCTTTGCCGTTTGCGGCGGGAGCTCGCCCACAATGGTGATTTCGGCGTTATCCCGCACGGTAGTACTGACCGTTCGGCGTCCGGTGCGCAGCAGTTGATCGGCGCTGTTTTGCGACGCGCGGTTCACGTTCACAGAAAAACTGAACAGGCCATCAGAATACAAGCGCGATTCAATCGGCATGTTATCCATTGTCGGCAGTGGACGTCGGCTGCTGGAGACTTCACTGAATCCTTGTGGTAACCACGATGGACTCCAGTTGAAGTTAGTTTTCTCCCCCGCTGGAACAGACAGTAACGGCGGAAGATTTGCTTTCGCCAGCGTCTGCATGCTGTCGCTAACCCCGTTATTGACGGTAAAGGCGATAACGCGGAATTGTTCAAGCGTTTCGCCATCCCGATCGAGGAGATCGACACGCATTGGCAGCTTAGTTTCGGTGTCCATCCAGACGATGTAGCTGTAACGCGTACCGTCACGCGCGACCACGCGGATAACTTCACAGAGTCGGTCTGCAATACGCGTGCGGCCTACCGCGATAAAATCATAGTAGGGAGCAAGACGTTTAAAGTCGGTGTAAATCAGGGATGGCAGAGAATCAACGATATAGTCGCCATTCAGCGTGAATGGTTCGAGTCCTGGCTCAAAGTAACTGATTTCGTTGCCACGTTGCACCACTTCCCGGCGCGGTCCATCCATTTGCAACAACTGTGCAAGAGGGCGGTTGTCCTGGCGGGCATGGCGATAACGTAGGGATTCAACGCCCTGTTTATTGATGCTGACAAATGACAGCTCATAGGTGAGCGACTGGCTGGCCAGATTCATCTGCTGCAACAACGCCCCGGACGCAGGATTGGCCGAGGCGTTTACAGAGAAGAACAGGCTACCAGCCACAAGTGACATGGCAAACCAAAGTTGCTTCATTACTGCGATTGCGTTCCTAAAGTTTGAATTCCTGGCACCTGGACAGCGGCTTGCTGTGTTTGCGCCTGCTCAAACTGAAGCTGTTCGGAGTGCAGTCGACGTTGCAGTTCGTAATCTTGCAACATGGCATTAATACGACGACGCTGCTCCTGTACCTGCTGTTGCTGACCGCCACTGGCTGTCGCGTCAGAAGGTACACCCAGGCTCACCGGACTGGCTTTACCCATCATCGGTAATGTATTAAATACCGGCGTTTCGGGCTGCTGGGACGTTTCAGATTGTCCATTATAGTGCTGGACGCCAACAATAACTGCAAGTGATACACACGCGGCCACACCCATTTGGGTAAGCTGCGCGGCCCACGGGCGCATTTTCTTCCAGAATGGCATTTTCTGCCACTGATGCGGTGCTGGCTGGGCCTCAGGGATCAATGGCGCCGCCTGACGTACTGGCTCATCTGCGATGGCAGCCATTACGCGGTCGGAAATATCGAAATGGAGAACGTCGGCGGTATCACCTCGCATAGAATCGCGAATCAGGTGATAACTCTCCCAGGTTTTTTGCATTTCCGGGTCATGAGTCAGCTCTTTGAGTAACTCAGTGTCCAGCGTTTCGCCATCCATTAAAGCGGAAAGTTTTTCTTTCTGCATGCCTAATACCTTTTCCAGTATCCCGCTATCGTCAACGCCTGATAAGCGGTTGAACTTTATTATCAATAGCTTCCCTCGCTCGGAAGATACGTGAACGCACCGTACCCACCGGACAATCCATGATAGCGGCTATCTCTTCATAGCTCAGGCCATCCAGCTCCCGCAAGGTTATTGCCATGCGTAAATCTTCCGGGAGGGACTCAATAGTTCGGAAAACTATCTGTCTCAGTTCTTCTGACAACATTAAGTTCTCAGGGTTCGAAATTTCTTTCAGTGCTCCGCCACTTTCGTAATTTTCTGCTTCAATTGCATCTATATCACTGGAAGGTGGACGACGCCCCTGAGCGACCAGGTAATTCTTCGCTGTATTGACTGCAATACGATACAGCCAGGTATAAAAAGCACTATCTCCCCGGAACGAATCCAGCGCACGATAGGCCTTGATAAATGCTTCTTGTACAACATCGGGAACATCGCCCGAAGGTACATAGCGGGAAACCAGACTCGCCACTTTATGCTGGTAGCGAACCACCAGTAAGTTAAAGGCTTTCTGATCTCCCTTCTGGACCCGTTCAACCAGGACCTGGTCCGTTAACTGCTCGCTCATCCGAGGTAAAGTCTCCCCAAACCAAATTTCCACGCGCTTTCGAAACGCCACTCCATAAGCTTCACTATGAGCAAGCAAAAGCTTAGAGTGCTCAAGTTTCGTAAAGTTCCGTTACGCATTTGTTTTTGTTTGTCATGTTGTAGACAGGTCTTATCTCTCATTATAAGTCTACATAACCCGATCAACGCACTATCTGTATAGAAATGCCCATTTCACCGCTTGCAGAGTAACCCAACAGCCACTTTATTTCACCTCATAATCTGATGCTAACGGCCTGCTTCACAAAATATTTTTGCTCTTTCACTCCGCCCCATGCCTTTCCTCTATGTTTAGCCGTTGCAACACAGTTAAAAATAAAACGTGCAGTATCGCGCAATGTGGTGCTATGGTGACCAAACACTGTTTAGTAAATTAAACAAAAATCATGAATACGACTCCTGAATTATCCTGTGACGTGCTGATCATTGGCAGCGGAGCTGCCGGACTCTCACTGGCGCTACGCCTGGCTGAAAAACATCAGGTCATTGTCCTGAGCAAAGGGCCGGTTAGCGAAGGCTCGACATTTTATGCTCAGGGTGGCATCGCCGCCGTTTTTGATGAAACCGACAGCATTGACTCCCACGTTGAAGACACGCTGATTGCAGGAGCCGGTCTTTGCGATCGTCATGCCGTTGAGTTTGTTGCCAGCAACGCCCGTTCATGTGTCCAGTGGCTGATTGATCAAGGCGTCTTATTTGATACTCAGGTTCAGCCCAACGGCGAAGAAAGCTATCACCTGACCCGAGAAGGCGGCCATAGCCATCGGCGGATCCTGCATGCGGCAGATGCCACCGGTAAAGAGGTCGAAACCACGTTGGTCAGCCAGGCGCAAAATCATCCGAATATTCGGGTGCTGGAGCGCAGTAACGCTGTGGACCTGATCATCTCAGATAAAATTGGTCTACCGGGGACACGCAGGGTTGTTGGAGCATGGATTTGGAACCGGAATAAAGAGGCTGTTGAAACCTGTCATGCGAAGTCAGTCGTGCTGGCTACCGGCGGTGCTTCTAAAGTGTATCAATACACCACCAACCCGGATATTTCCTCCGGTGATGGGATAGCCATGGCCTGGCGTGCGGGTTGCCGCGTTGCCAATCTCGAATTTAACCAGTTTCACCCAACCGCGCTGTATCATCCACAAGCGCGCAATTTTCTGCTGACAGAAGCGCTACGCGGGGAAGGCGCGCACCTGAAACGCCCGGATGGCTCACGCTTTATGCCCGACTTTGACAAGCGCGGCGAGCTGGCCCCGCGTGATATTGTCGCCCGTGCCATCGACCATGAGATGAAGCGTTTGGGCGCTGACTGCATGTTCCTCGACATCAGCCATAAACCCGAAGAATTTGTCCGCCAGCATTTCCCGATGATTTATGAAAAACTGTTAGGCCTGGGTATTGATCTGACCAAAGAGCCGGTCCCCATCGTCCCCGCAGCACACTATACCTGCGGCGGTGTGATGGTTGATGACTTTGGCCGCACAGATGTCGACGGTTTATACGCAATCGGCGAAGTGAGCTATACCGGTCTGCATGGTGCCAATCGCATGGCGTCGAACTCGCTGCTGGAGTGTCTGGTGTATGGCTGGTCTGCAGCGGAAGATATTGACCGCAGAATGCCCTATGCCCGCGGCGTTAACTCCCTCCCAAGTTGGGATGAAAGTCGGGTAGAAAACCCGGATGAATTGGTTGTTATCCAGCATAACTGGCATGAGTTACGGCTATTTATGTGGGATTACGTCGGCATCGTGCGTACAACTAAACGTCTGGAGCGCGCCCTGCGCCGTATCACGATGCTACAGCAGGAAATCGACGAATATTACGCCCATTTCCGCGTGTCGAATAATTTGCTGGAACTGCGCAATCTGGTGCAGGTAGCCGAGTTAATTGTACGCTGTGCGATGATGCGCAAAGAAAGTCGGGGCCTGCACTACACGCTGGATTATCCAGAGCAGCTTCCTGAATCAGGCCCGTCCATTCTCTCGCCGTTAAACCATCACATAAACAGATAAAATGCCTGGGTCAGCGCCGTGTAGCCTTCAGAATAACGCTGGTCTGACCCACGGATAACCAGCCTGTCGCTAAAGTACTCCCCGGTCTGCGGGGAGAATGCCAGCAAAACCCGATGCGGTAACCGGGCTTCAGTTTCGGCGACATCCGTACGCAAACGCAAATGCCAACCCATGCTTAATGCCTGCTGGGTAAACGCGTTGCCAATTTGCTCCGGCAGCACCACACAAAAAAAACCTTCTTCGGTAATGCTGTCAGCCGCCAGCGTGAGCAATGCTTGGTGATCGAGCGTGGTGGTATAGCGTGCCTGCTCGCGCTGCGGTGTAGCACATTCCACACCCTGTTCATAATAGGGTGGATTGCTGATAATCAGGTCAAAACGTACGGTCTGACGCGGTACCCATTGCTGAGCATCCTCTGAATGCACCGCCACACGATGCATCCAAGGAGATTGCGCAATGTTTTCCTGCGCCTGCTGCGCAGCATCAACATCAAGCTCAACAGCATCTATGATGACGTTTTCGTCTGTACGTTGGGCCAGCATCAGCGCCAGCAAGCCACTCCCGGTACCAATATCAAGGATCCGTTTTACGCCGGCCACAGGAGCCCAGGCACCCAATAAAATACCGTCCGTTCCGACTTTCATTGCACAACGATCGTGTGCCACAAAAAACTGCTTAAAAGTAAACCCATTACGCCGAAGTACGGATGTAGACTGAGGCATGAAGAACAACCTTCCTGGGAAAAAAACGATAACATAGGATAAAAACAATACCTGAGAAGGTATATCCATACAAACAGATGAAGATTGCAGCCGTAACGTCTATAATCAGCGCCCCACTCAGAGGTAGAACATGACTGTAACGACTTTTTCCGAACTTGAACTCGATGAAAGCCTGCTGGAAGCCCTCCAGGAAAAAGGTTTCACTCGCCCGACCGCCATTCAGGCTGCCGCCATTCCGCCTGCGCTCGATGGCCGTGATGTACTCGGTTCTGCGCCGACAGGCACCGGTAAAACGGCGGCATATTTGCTGCCAGCGTTGCAGCACCTGCTCGACTTCCCGCGCAAGAAATCCGGTCCGCCGCGCATTTTAATCCTGACACCGACGCGCGAACTGGCGATGCAGGTTGCCGAACACGCCCGTGAGCTGGCAAAGAATACGCATCTGGATATTGCTACCATTACCGGCGGCGTGGCTTACATGAACCACATGGAAGTCTTTAGCGAAAACCAGGACATCGTGGTCGCCACCACGGGTCGCCTGCTGCAGTACATTAAAGAAGAAAACTTCGACTGTCATGCGGTTGAGACACTGATCCTCGATGAAGCAGACCGCATGCTGGACATGGGCTTTGCCCAGGACATCGAACATATCGCCGGTGAAACCCGCTGGCGTAAGCAAACTATGCTGTTCTCCGCCACGCTGGAAGGCGACGCGATCAAAGATTTTGCCGAGCGTCTGCTGGAAGATCCGGTCGAAGTCTCAGCGGATCCGTCCACCCGCGAACGCAAGAAGATCCATCAGTTTTACTACCGTGCCGATGATATCGAGCACAAAACTGCCATGCTGATCCATCTGCTAAAACAGCCGGAAGCGACCCGCTCAATTGTCTTTGTACGCAAACGCGAACGTGTGCACGAGCTGGCAGGTTGGCTGCGCCAGGCTGGCATTAATAACTGCTATCTCGAAGGCGAGATGGTGCAGATTAAGCGTAACGAAGCGATTAAACGCCTGACCGATGGTCGCGTGAACGTGCTGGTAGCAACTGACGTTGCCGCACGCGGGATCGATATTCCTGACGTCAGCCACGTGTTTAACTTCGACATGCCGCGCAGCGGCGATGCCTATCTGCACCGCATTGGCCGTACTGGTCGTGCCGGGCGGAAAGGTACCGCGATTTCACTGGTTGAAGCGCATGACCACCTGTTACTCGGCAAAGCGAGTCGTTATATTGACGAGCCATTGAAGGCACGCGTCATTGATGAACTGCGTCCAACCACGCGTGCGCCAAGTGAGAAGTCTAACGGCAAGCCATCCAAGAAAGTGCTGGCGAAACGTGCAGAGAAAAAAGCAAAAGAGAAAGAGAAGCCGCGGGTGAAAAAACGTCACCGCGACGCCAAGAATATCGGCAAACGTCGTAAACCGAGCGGAGCTGCTACCCAGCAGTCCGACAAAGAGTAAGCAGAATGCCGGGCCAGTCAGCCCGGCATTTTTTCATGTACAGCAAAGCTCTCTGTAATACATTCCATAAAAACCCGCATCGCCGGGCTAACGACTTTTCCGGCATGATGTGCGCACAATGCGGTAATCAGTTCAGGCTTTTCACTGAACGGCAACTCGATTAATTCTCCCGAGTGTAATTCCTTCTCAACGGTAAACCGCGGTAAAAAACTGACACCAAGATTCGCAGAGACACACTGCTTGATGCTTTCGATACTCCATAGCTCAATAGTATTCTCCAGCGTAATCTGTCGCTTACGCAGCAGACTTTCAAAACGCTGTCTAAAAATACATTGTGGTTCATTAATAATAAAACTGCAGGGAATATGCTGATTATACTGAGTGAAATCAACGTCCTGAAGAGCCGGAGAGGCGACCAGTGCCAGTGACTGTTCACCCAGTGACAGCATCTCAAGCGCATCATCATTTCCCACCCGATAAAACACCCCCAGATCTACCTCATCACCCAGCAGAGCATCACGAATGACATAACAATTGAGCGATTGTAGGGACAACCGAACATCAGGAGCGCGTTGTTTAAAGCGCTGTAAAACCTGCGGCATTTTATAGGCCAGCAGCGTTTCTCCGGTTGCGACGCGGAGATCGCCGCTCGGCTGTGCATCTTGTTGCGCCGTCTGACGTATCGATGCCATCACGCGAGTCAGGTCATGTATATGTGGCATCAGCCGTTTCCCCTCACTGGTGAGACACATCCGCCGGCCAATTTTTTCGAATAACTGTATTGAGAGTTCTTGTTCAAGCTGTTGAATATGAAACGTTACGGTTGATTGCGTACAGCAAAGCTTTTGTGAAGCCCGAAGGAATGAGCCCTCTTCCACTACCGTTTTTAGCGTAATAAACCGACGTAAATCCATCCTCACCAACCTATCGAAATTATCGAATTCAAGATGCAAAAACATTCATTTTTTTAAATGTTGTGTCTCGGGTACTGTCTGCTAAAACAGAGGAGATAACAAGTGACACCCATGCTTTTAAGTGCATTCTGGACCTATACACTGATTACTGCGCTAACACCCGGCCCGAATAATATCCTCGCGCTCAGTGCGGCGACATCACATGGCTTGCGTCAGAGCACGCGTGTTCTGGCAGGAATGAGTCTGGGCTTTTTAATCGTCATGCTGCTGTGCGCCGGTATCTCGTTTTCGCTGGCCGTCCTGGATCCGGCTATCATTCATTGGCTGAGTTGGGCAGGGGCAGCCTACATTTTATGGCTGGCCATGAAAATCGCCACCAGCCCAGCCTCAAACGATAGCCTACAGGCGGAACCGATTAGCTTTTGGGCGAGTTTTGGTTTGCAATTTGTAAACGTCAAAATCATTTTGTACGGCATTACCGCGTTATCCACGTTTGTGTTGCCATACACCCAGGATGCTTACTGGTTGGTTGGTGTCAGTATTCTGCTGGCGCTGATTGGAACGTTTGGCAATGCCTGCTGGGCGCTGGCTGGTCATCTTTTTCAGCGTATCTTCCGCCACTATGGACGGCAGCTGAATATCGTTCTGGCACTACTGTTGGTTTATTGTGCGGTGAGGATTTTTTACTAACGGATGTGAAAAGGCGGAAGATGCACTAACATCTTCCGCCTTCTGATTTTCTGCTAATCGGGGTTACTCCCCGCGAGCCTTACAGGCTCTCAGTAAAGGTACGAGCAATAACGTCGCGCTGCTGTTCTGGAGTCAGCGAGTTAAAACGTACTGCATAACCAGAAACACGGATGGTCAGCTGCGGATATTTTTCCGGGTGCTTAACTGCATCTTCCAGTGTTTCACGACGCAGAACGTTAACGTTCAGGTGCTGACCACCTTCTACACGAACTTCTGGCTGTACATCTACCGGTACTTCACGGTATTCGATTTCACCCAGTTTGCTGACGGCAACGACTTCATCAGCGTTGAAACCTGCTTTCGCAACGATGCAGCGTGCTTCGCCTTTTTCGCTGTCCAGCAGCCAGAAAGAGTTCAGCAGGTCGTCGTTTGCAGCTTTAGTAATCTGGATACCTGTAATCATGTTGATGCCTCCCCGGCAAAATTATTTGATTTCGGTTGGCCTCATCCGGCCAATTGGTAAAACCATTGTTGCTTGAGTGTATATATACCCCTCACACACCCTTGAATCTTTGATTTAAATCAATAAAAACCACACATGAAAAGTGGTGATAGGTGGATTTTATTGTTTTACATCAACTTACACCATGTGCACAGGTAAACTTTTTACATAAATTTTCAACTATCTTTAAGGGGTAGCGCTTTGAGAAACGTGCAGAATTTTGCGCCGTTGAAAGAAGCAGTTAAGCTATGGGGATTGAAAAAATCGCAGGAGAGCGAGATGGCCACCGAATTAACCTGGCACGATGTGCTGGCTGAAGAGAAACAGCAGCCCTATTTTGTGAACACGCTGCATACCGTTGCCGGCGAACGCCAGTCAGGTATGACAATTTATCCGCCACAAAAAGATGTGTTTAACGCTTTTCGCTTTACTGAGCTTGGCGACGTTAAAGTTGTCATTCTGGGACAAGATCCATACCACGGTCCAGGGCAGGCCCATGGTCTGGCTTTCTCTGTACGTCCAGGCATCGCCACTCCGCCGTCATTACTGAACATGTATAAAGAGCTGGAAGCCACCATCCCGGGATTTACCCGTCCGACACATGGATACCTGGAGAGTTGGGCTCGTCAGGGGGTGCTGCTACTGAACACCGTTCTCACCGTTCGGGCGGGTCAGGCACATTCGCACGCCAGCCTGGGTTGGGAAACCTTTACCGATAAAGTCATTAGCCTGATTAACGAACATCGTGAAGGCGTTGTTTTCCTGCTTTGGGGCTCTCACGCGCAGAAGAAAGGGGCCATTATTGATGCACAGCGCCACCATGTGCTGAAAGCGCCGCACCCGTCCCCCCTTTCTGCCCATCGCGGTTTCTTTGGCTGCAATCACTTTGTGCTGGCAAATGAATGGCTGGAACAACGGGGAGAAAAGCCGATCGACTGGATGCCGGTATTGCCGGCGGAGAGCGAGTAAAAAAATGCCAGCGAGTCGCTGGCATTTTTATTATCAGGCTTTGTTCTGACGCCACCACTCCGCGAGCAGCACACCTGTCGCAACGGAGACGTTAAGCGTTTCTACGTTGCCAGTACCGTCAATCGCCACGCACAGATCGTCTGCTGAGCAAGCTGCTTCTGGCAGAGCTTCACGCTCGCGGCCTAACACCAGCACCATTTTTTCTGGCAGCGTGGTGTTAAATAGCGGCTTACCTTTGTCGCTTGAGGTCATGACGACGGTGTAACCCGCCTGGCGGAAATCATCCAGTACATCCACAATACTGTCGCCAGTAATGGGTTGTACATGCTCAGCACCACCTTCAGCGGTACGGATAGCCGCACCTGATTCCAGTAATGCTGCGTCCTGTACTACTACGCCTTTTACGCCGAAGTGCGCACAGCTACGCATCATACCGCCCAGGTTATGCGGGTTTGCGATATCTTCCAGCGCCAGCACACAATCCTGCGCTCCGGCCTGAGCAACCCACTGCTTAACGGTAGTACCGTTACGTTTTTTGATCAGGAAGCAAACACCGCCATGGTGCTCAGTACCAGACGCCTTCGCCAGTTCAGCCTCATCCACTACGTGATAGGCTTTGCGGTTTGCAGCCATCCAGCGCAATGCTTCTTTGAATCGCGGGGTGACGCTCTGAATAAACCAGGCGCGGACGATGGCGTCCGGGCGGCTCTGGAAAAGCGCCTGACACGCATTTTCGCCATAAACACGGGTTTCTTCCGCGCGCTGACGACGCAGTACTTCAGGATCGATAAAGCTCTTACCGCTGATGCCACCATGATCGGCTTTATCCGCAGTATCATCATTCGGTGCGCGGGATACGGTACGCCACGGTGAATCTTCACGTCTGCGATCGCGTTCTACATCACGGTCACGACCACGTTCACGACCGCGTTCACTGTTCGGCCCCTTTCTGTCATCACGGGCAGGGCGACGACCGCCTTCGGCTCGGGAAGTACCGGGGCGACCGCCGCCTTTGCCAGTACGTGGATTTTGGGTGCGTTTATCCGAGTCATCGTCACTGCGGACGTACATCACTTTGACCTTGCCGTTTTTGTTCTTCAGTTCGTCGCTCATGTTTTTCTCCACCTGCTCTGCGCGAAGCGCGCAGATTACCCGATGTGCACGTCGTTAGCCATTATTTCATTTAAAAGCTAATGACTATTGTACTCATTGAATAAAACGCATTGTTGTTTAAAACAGTCTCTCCGATAATATGTAACATAATAGAAACATACTGGCGTCATTGCCGCGAAGTCCACCCTACTCATCCAGAGGTTAGTTATGAATACCGTTTGTACCAGCTGCCAGGCTATCAACCGCATTCCCGACGATCGTGTTCAGGAAGCGGCCAAATGCGGACGCTGTGGTCACGACCTGTTTGACGGGGAGGTGATCAATGCGACCGGTGAAACGCTGGATAAGCTGCTAAAAGACGATCTTCCGGTGGTAGTTGATTTTTGGGCACCATGGTGTGGCCCGTGCCGTAACTTCGCACCTATTTTTGAAGATGTCGCGGAAGAGCGTAGCGGTAAAGTGCGTTTTGTTAAAGTGAATACGGAAGCCGAGCGTGAACTCAGCGCCCGTTTCGGTATCCGCAGCATTCCGACCATCATGATCTTCAGAAAAGGTGAAATCGTCGACATGCTTAACGGCGCTGTACCAAAAGCCCCGTTTGATAGCTGGCTTAACGAATCATTATAATCTCTGCGGGGCGCATCTTGTGCCCCGTTTTCACCTCTGCGACAATAGCGTTTTTCAACGTGTTTCCCCATGACCGATAACGCTGTTCTTCAGTTACGCGCTGAGCGCCTTGCGCGCGCCACGCGCCCTTTCCTTGCCCGAGGTAATCGCATTCGCCGCTGTCAGCGTTGTCTGCTACCGCTGAAACTCTGCCTGTGCGCAACATGGGTGCCTTCTCAGGCCAAAAGCCGTTTTTGTCTGATGATGTTCGATACCGAACCGATGAAGCCCAGTAACACAGGACGCTTGATTGCCGATATTTTACCCAATACCACGGCTTTTCAGTGGTCACGCACCGAGCCGCCGCAGGCGCTGCTGGAACTGGTGAAAAATCCGGATTACCAGCCGATGGTTGTATTCCCCGCGTCTTATGCCGGTGAAGAACGTGAAGTCATTTTCACACCGCCAGCCGGTAAACCACCCTTGTTTATCATGCTTGATGGCACCTGGCCGGAAGCACGTAAAATGTTCCGTAAAAGTCCCTACCTCGACAACCTGCCGGTGATCTCCGTCGATCTATCGCGCCTTTCCGCATACCACCTGCGCGGGGTGCACGCCGAGGGACAGTACTGCACTGCCGAAGTCGCCATTGCCTTACTGGATTTGGCAGGGGATACGCAAGCGGCTGAAGGCTTAAGCGCTCACTTCACGCGCTTTAAAACACGCTACCTGGCAGGAAAAACTCAACATCAGGGAAGCGTCACAGCAGACTCAACAGAAAGCGTTTAAAATCATTCGGTCACTGGAGTCATTAAGGAAGCCGATATGAGTCAACGTGGTCTGGAAGCGCTACTGCGACCGAAATCCATTGCCGTGATTGGGGCATCAATGAAGCCCAATCGAGCAGGATACCTGATGATGCGTAACCTGCTGGCAGGCGGGTTCAACGGCCCCGTTTTACCAGTGACCCCCGCCTGGAAAGCCGTGTTGGGCGTACTGGCCTGGCCTAATATTGGCAGCCTGCCTTTTTCTCCTGACCTGGCCATTTTGTGTACCAATGCCAGCCGTAATCTGGCGTTACTGGAAGCACTGGGCGAGAAAGGCTGCAAAACCTGCATTATTCTCTCGGCTCCCGCGGCACAGCATGCTGAACTGCTGGCCTGCGCATCACGTTATAAAATTCGTCTACTTGGCCCTAACAGTCTCGGGCTTCTGGCCCCCTGGCAAGGACTTAACGCCAGCTTTTCTCCCGTTCCGATTAAACGCGGCAAGCTTGCTTTTATCTCCCAGTCAGCGGCGATTTCCAACACCATTCTGGACTGGGCGCAGCAGCGCGACATGGGGTTTTCCTGGTTTATCGCGCTGGGCGACAGCCTGGATATTGATGTTGATGAACTACTCGACTACCTGGCTCGCGACAGCAAAACCAGCGCAATATTGCTCTACCTCGAACATTTAAGCGATGCCCGGCGTTTTGTCTCCGCTGCGCGCAGCGCCTCGCGTAACAAACCTATTCTGGTGATTAAAAGTGGCCGTAGCCCCGCAGCACAGCGTTTACTGCATACCAGTTCCGGAATGGACCCAGCCTGGGATGCGGCGATTCAACGTGCTGGTTTATTGCGCGTACAGGACACTCATGAACTTTTCTCGGCGGTCGAAACCCTGAGCCACATGCGCCCACTACGTGGCGACAGACTGATGATCATCAGCAATGGGGCCGCTCCCGCGGCGCTGGCATTAGATGAACTGTGGTCGCGAAACGGTAAGCTGGCCGCGCTGAGTGAGGAAACCTGCCAGAAATTACGCGATGCCTTACCTGCTCACGTGGATATCGCCAACCCACTGGATCTGCGTGACGATGCCAGCAGCGAACACTACGTTAAGACACTGGATATTTTACTCGCCAGTCAGGATTTCGACGCACTGATGGTCATTCACTCCCCCAGCGCGGCAGCCCCCGGAACCGAGAGCGCACAGGCGCTAATTGAAGCCGTCAAACATCATCCGCGAGGTAAGTTCGTCTCCTTGCTGACCAACTGGTGCGGCGAGTTTTCATCCCAGGAAGCTCGCAGGCTGTTTAGTGAAGCCGGATTACCCACCTATCGTACGCCGGAAGGTACCATTACGGCCTTCATGCATATGGTTGAATATCGGCGTAACCAGAAGCAACTGCGCGAAACACCAGCCCTACCCGATAGCCTGACCGCCAACACCGCCGAGGCGCATAATCTGTTACAGCAGGCGATTGCTGAGGGCGCGACATCGCTGGATACCCATGAAGTACAGCCGATTTTGCAAGCCTATGGTTTACACACTCTACCAACCTGGATCGCCAGCGACAGTGCGGAAGCCGTACACATTGCAGAACAAATCGGTTACCCGGTAGCACTGAAGCTTCGCTCTCCTGATATCCCACATAAGTCAGAAGTTCAGGGGGTTATGTTGTACCTGCGTACGGCAACAGAAGTGCAGCAGGCCGCGAATGCGATTTTTGATCGGGTAAAAATGGCCTGGCCACAGGCACGTATCCACGGTTTGTTAGTACAAAGTATGGCTAACCGCGCCGGTGCTCAGGAGCTGCGCGTCGTCGTCGAACATGACCCTGTGTTTGGCCCACTGATTATGTTGGGTGAAGGCGGAGTTGAGTGGCGACCGGAAGAACAAGCTGTTGTCGCATTGCCGCCACTCAACATGAACCTGGCGCGTTATCTGGTGATCCAGGGGATCAAAAACAAAAAGATCCGCGCCCGCAGCGCACTACGTCCACTGGATATCGCCGGGTTAAGCCAGCTTCTGGTGCAGGTCTCCAACCTGATCGTCGATTGTCCGGAAATTCAGCGCCTGGATATCCATCCTCTGCTGGCCTCTGCTGGGGAATTTACTGCACTGGACGTCACACTGGATATTGCCCCTTTCACGGGCGATAACGAAAGCAGGCTGGCGGTACGCCCTTATCCCCATCAGCTTGAAGAGTGGGTCGAGATGAAAAACGGCGAGCGCTGTCTGTTTCGCCCTATTCTTCCGGAAGATGAACCCTATCTGCAGCAGTTCATTTCACAGGTGACGAAAGAAGATCTTTACTATCGCTACTTCAGTGAGATCAACGAATTCACCCATGAAGATTTAGCTAACATGACGCAGATCGACTACGATCGGGAAATGGCCTTTGTGGCCGTGCGTTGTCGTGATAACCACGAAGAGATCCTCGGCGTGACACGGGCTATCTCCGATCCGGATAATATCGATGCGGAATTTGCCGTACTGGTTCGTTCAGATCTCAAAGGGCTGGGTTTAGGTCGTCGGTTGATGGAAAAGTTGATTGCATACACTCGAGATCACGGACTTAGACGTTTAAATGGTATTACGATGCCAAACAATCGTGGGATGGTCGCCCTGGCCCGAAAACTCGGGTTTGATGTCGACGTCCAGCTCGAAGAGGGAATTGTTGGGCTAACGCTGAATCTGGCCCAATATGAGGAATCGTGAGTAAGGTACTGGAAATGTTGACCACATTCATGGGTACTGGTGGTATCATTGCCCGCTTATGTCGTCTGCAAAGCACAGAGGACCCTTCAATGAACAGAGAAGAAATGCACTGTGATGTTGTCAAAATTTAAGCGTAATAAACATCAACAACACCTTGCCCAACTACCTAAGATTTCTCAGTCAGTTGATGATGTAGATTTCTTTTATGCTCCCGCAAATTTCAGGGAGACTCTGCTGGAGAAAATAGCCAGCGCGACGCGACGGATCTGCATTATTGCGCTGTACCTGGAACAGGATGACGGCGGTAAAGGCATACTCGACGCGCTCTATGCGGCAAAGCGGCAGCGTCCTGAACTGGATATTCGGGTGCTTGTCGACTGGCATCGAGCCCAGCGTGGACGCATTGGTGTTGCGGCATCCAATACCAACGCTGACTGGTATTGCCGCATGGCGCAAGAAAACCCTGGTATCGATATCCCTGTCTACGGCGTGCCAATTAACACCCGCGAAGCGCTTGGTGTTCTGCATTTTAAAGGCTTTATCATTGATGATAGCGTCCTGTATAGCGGGGCCAGTCTGAACGATGTTTACTTACACCAACATGATAAATACCGCTATGACCGCTATCAGCTGATTCGCAACGCGAAGATGGCCGATATCATGTACGAGTGGGTTACTCAGAACCTGATGAATGGGCGCGGCGTTAATCGTCTTGATGATATCCATCGTCCTAAAAGTCCGGAAATTAAAAACGATATCCGCCTGTACCGTCAGGAATTGCGCGATGCCTCCTTCCATTTCCAGGGAGATGCGGATAATGAGCAACTGTCGGTCACGCCGCTGGTTGGGCTCGGTAAATCCAGTCTGTTAAATAAGACTATTTTCCACCTCATGCCCTGTGCGGAGCACAAACTCACCATTTGTACGCCTTATTTCAACCTGCCAGCCATCCTGGTGCGCAATATCATTCAACTGCTGCGTGAAGGGAAAAAGGTCGAAATCATTGTCGGTGATAAAACCGCCAACGACTTTTTCATTCCTGAAGATGAGCCATTCAAGATCATCGGTGCGCTGCCTTATCTGTATGAAATAAATCTGCGCCGTTTCCTGAGCAGACTGCAGTATTACGTGAATACCGATCAGCTCGTCGTACGCTTATGGAAAGACGATGACAACACCTATCATCTGAAAGGCATGTGGGTTGATGATAAATGGATGCTGCTTACCGGCAATAATCTTAACCCCCGCGCCTGGCGGCTGGATTTGGAAAACGCCATTCTTATCCATGATCCCCAGCAGGAACTGACTCCCCAGCGTGATAAAGAGCTGGAGCTTATCCGCACGCACACCACCGTCGTGAAACACTATCGCGACTTGCAAAGTATTGCTGACTATCCGGTGAAAGTGCGCAAGCTTATCCGTCGATTACGCCGTATTCGAATCGACAGATTAATCAGCCGTATTCTGTAATCAAGACCCCGTCCAGTGACGGGGTTTTTCCTATGGAGGCAACGGTGCGCCTGTGTATTCTTGCCAGTGTTTTGCTTCTTTCCGGTTGTAGTCACATGGCTAACGACAGCTGGAGTGGGCAAGACAAAGCTCAACACTTTATCGCCTCGGCCATGCTTGCCGCAGCGGGGAACGAGTATGCACAGCATCAGGGAAACAGTCGCGATCGTAGCGCAGCTATCGGTTTGATGTTCTCAGTCAGCCTGGGTGCATCAAAAGAGCTGTGGGACAGCCGCCCCGCTGGGAGCGGCTGGAGCTGGAAAGACTTCGCCTGGGATGTGGCGGGCGCATCAACCGGCTATGCCGTTTGGCAACTGGCACATCATTAGAGGCGTAAGCCTTTTCCCTTACTGTGTAACATCAGCGAAACCAGGAATGCGACCACCGCCATCGCAGTGACATACCAGAAGAATGACGTTTCCATGCCGACAGATTTTAGGGATAACGCGACATATTCAGCCGACCCCCCAAACAGGGCATTGGCTACCGCATACGATAATCCCACCCCCAACGCACGGACCTGCGCTGGAAACATCTCTGCCTTCAGTATCCCGCTGATGGAGGTATAGAAACTGACGATCAACAAGGCGCACATCACAAGGACAAATGCCACAAACGGAGAACTCACATTTTGCAGCGCAGACAGAATAGGTACAGTGAAAATCGTCGCCAGCGCACCAAAACATAGCATTGAAGTCCGTCGGCCTATTTTATCTGACAACGCACCGAACAGCGGTTGTACCAACATAAACACGCACAATGCGGCCGTCATAATGCCGCTGGCCACGTTGGCATGCATACCCGCCGTATTAACCAGATATTTCTGCATGTAGGTCGTAAACGTATAAAAACACAGAGAACCAGCAGCGGTAAAGCCAAGTACCATGACAAAGGCTTTGCGATTACGCCACAACCCTTTCAGAGACCCCGCTTCTTTCAACGCACGGACATCCTGTTTTGATGTTTCATCCAGTTGACGACGCAGCCACAATGCCACAATCGCCAATACAGCGCCCAGCGCAAACGGAATACGCCAGCCCCAGGCTCTGAGCGCAGAATCTTCCAGGGTTTGCTGTAATATGACCACAACCAGCAATGCCAGTAACTGCCCGCCGATTAATGTCACGTACTGGAATGAAGCATAAAAACCTTTCTTACCTTCAACGGCTACTTCACTCATGTAAGTCGCGCTAGTACCGTATTCCCCACCAACGGACAGCCCCTGGAATAATCTGGCCAGCAGTAATAGTGCGGGAGCCCAGGTGCCGATCGTCTCATATCCAGGCAGACAGGCGATCACCAGCGATCCCATGCACATCATGCAGACAGATAACAGCATGGACTTTTTACGTCCGTGTTTATCTGCAATACGACCAAAAAGCCATCCTCCGATTGGCCGCATCAGAAAGCCTGCAGCGAAAACTCCGGCGGTTTGTAACAATTGAGTGGTGGTATTTCCGGAAGGAAAAAAGATGTGGGCAAAATAAAGGGAACAGAAAGAGTAGATATAGAAATCAAACCATTCAACCAGATTCCCTGACGATGCACCAACAATTGCCCATATACGACGCCGGGTGTCGCCATCTGCCAGCGCCCCGTTCTCAGTTACACTGCTATCAGCCATTAGAATTGTACCCCTGCCAGGATCTTATGAATCTATCAA
>NZ_JANEWL010000065.1:0-26683 GCF_028069815.1 Citrobacter sp. Awk 2 | reverse complement strand
TAAGAATCCGTATCTTCGAGTGCCCACACAGATTGTCTGATAAATTGTTAAAGAGCAGTTGCGACGCGCTTTAGCGCTCTGTCGCGAGGTGGCGTATATTACGCTTTCCTCTTTCAGAGTCAACCCTCATTTTCAGGATTTTTCTCTTCAACCGGACCGGCTGTTTGCGTGAAGTGATTCACATCCGCCGTGTCGATGGAGGCGCATTATAGGGATCCCATTTTTTAGCACAAGTATTTTTTGGATCTTTTTTACCGAGTGCTTGTTTTTCACTCCTTTCGCTACATTCCTGTGCAATTTGGCTGATTTTTGATAACTAAATCACTTGCACAGACTCAATAATCCAACCAAAGTCTTCATTACCGCCCTATTTTCATTGAGGTAAACATGTCTGATGTACTGCGTCCTTATAAGGATCTTTTCCCACAGATCGGCGAGCGCGTCATGATCGATAGTAGTAGTGTTGTCATTGGCGATACTCGTCTGGCTGATGATGTCGGGATTTGGCCACTGGTTGCGATTCGTGGCGACGTGAACTACGTACAGATTGGCGCCCGTACAAACATTCAGGATGGCAGCGTGCTGCATGTCACACATAAATCCACATCTAATCCGCAAGGTAACCCTCTGATCGTAGGCGAAGATGTGACTGTAGGTCATAAAGTCATGCTACACGGCTGCATCATTGGCAACCGCGTTTTAGTCGGTATGGGATCGATTTTGCTGGATGGCGTAGTAGTAGAAGATGACGTCATGATCGGAGCAGGAAGTCTGGTCCCGCAAAACAAGCGCCTGGAGAGCGGATATCTGTATCTGGGAAGCCCGGTTAAACAAATCCGCCCACTAACTGATGAAGAGAAAGCAGGCCTACAGTACTCCGCTAACAACTACGTGAAGTGGAAAGATGAGTATTTAGGTCAGGATAACCAGACCCAACCTTGATCATCTTCTTGCTGGGTCTGGATCAATGCTTCAGCCTCTTCTTCCAGATCCCAGCGATATTCGCGAAAAGTTTCAAGCCACTGTTCAGGCGTGTCGCCGCCAAAGCGATGCGCCAGCGTCTCTCCTTTTATGGCGCATTTTAGCTGCATACCATGAACCATCGCCGGGAAGATGACGGAATTAATATCCGCCACCCACTCTTCCCTATCAGGGAATTGAATCGCCTGATTCATACGGAAAGTTCCTGTTGCAGTGTTTTAATCACAGACTCAATCTCCGGCAACACACCATGCCAGAGCAAAACAGCATGTGCCGCTTGCCCCACCAGCATTCCCAAACCATCGGCACAATGTTTTGCACCATGTGATACACACCAGGAAAGGAACGGGGTATTCCCCTTTTGGTAGAACATGTCGTAGCAGTAGACCGAAGAGTGAATGAGCGATGCCGGAATGGCTGGAACATCGCCGCTAATACCACTGGAAGTCGCGTTGATGATCAAATCGAAAGTGTAATTATCCAGCTCATCCATTCCCACCGCCTGAACGCTACCGGTATGGGAGAAGATCTGCGCCAATTCTTCAGCCCGCGAAGCGGTACGATTAACAATAGTCACTGCGCAATCCATAGACAGGAGAGGCAGCAACACACCGCGGGACGCTCCACCAGCCCCAATCAGCAGAATGCGAGACCCGGGATGAATGAAAGACAAACGTTCAAGGTCGCTAAGCAGGCCGATACCATCGGTGTTATCACCCAGTAAGCGCCCATCCTCCAGCCGTTTTAGGGTATTAACCGCTCCAGCCAACGATGCCCGCTCTGTTAGTTCATCAGCACGCGCAAACGCCTCTTCTTTAAAGGGAACGGTAACATTGGCTCCCTTCCCCCCATCCGCAAAAAAGGCATTGAGCGTATTCACAAAGTTATTGATGGGCGCCAACACCCGACCATAAGAGTGATCAATCTTCAGCTGCTCTGCAAATTGCTGATGAATAAAAGGCGATTTGCTGTGCGCTACCGGATTACCAAAAACAGCATAGGCTTCTTTCATATTACCCCTGTCGAAACTGTTCACCCGTCAAAGCATCTCTGATTTCCGAGGGATTCAAACGCCCGCCGGTATTACCTTCAACCACTGGAAAACCGTCTCCGAACTGCGCCCGTACTTCCTCTACCGTTCTGCAGGGTGGTAGTCCACTCAGATTAGCACTGGTGGAAACTAATGGCTTGCCATAGGCCTGACACAATGCAACCACCAGCGGGTGATCCGTGACACGCACGGCGAGTGAATCAAAACGACCAGTTAGCCAACGCGGCGTAGTCACAGATGCCGGAAAAACGAAGGTGACAGGGCCTGGCCAGCGCGCGAAAACAGCTTCACGTTGAGCATCAGTAAGCATGCTGTCATCAATATACGGTTTGAGTTGATCAAAGTTTGCCGCAATCAAAATCAAACCTTTATCTATTGGACGTTGTTTGAGTTCCAACAGACGCGTTACCGCCGTTTCACTGTCAGGATCACACCCGACACCAAAAACGGCTTCTGTTGGATAAGCGATGACATTTTCTTGTTGCAGAACCTCTATCGCGGCAGCGATGGGGTCCGTAGGCAGGTTTTTATTCACTTTTTTATTCCGCCGGGATCGGCTTTCCACATTGTTTACTGGCACAGAAATGCTTCACACCCTGCGCGGTTTTCTTTTCGATGAGTAGCGGATAGTGGCACTCTGGACACTCTCCGGCTAACGGTTTGAAGTTGATGACAAACTGACACTCCGGATAGCGATCGCAGGAGTAAAAGGTTTTGCCATAACGTGAACGCCGCTGAACCAAATGGCCCGTCTGGCATTGGGGGCATACTATTGCTGTTTCATCAGGTTTATCGATAAGCTCAGTGTGATCGCAGGCAGGGTAATCACTGCACCCAATAAACATACCGAATCGTCCCTGCCTCAGCACCAGTTCAGCGCCACATGCTGGGCAGAATTTACCCTCCAGAACTTTGACTATATGTCCGTCCGCAGATGATTTCAGCGGACGGACATAATCGCATTCTGGATAGTGTGAGCAACCGAGAAACGGGCCGTGTTTCCCGGAACGTATAACCAGTTCAGCCCCACATTGTGGACAGGGCTCGTTTTTACGCACCGTAAACAGTGCTGATTTAGCCATAACAACTCATACTGAATGAAGATTGATTAATGCAGCATACCTTCATTCACTTCAAAGAGTAATTCTTCCATTTGCTGATAGGCATTTTCGCAGCCTGGAATGTTGAACAGGACCATCAGGATCACCCACTTCAGGTCTTCCAGATCAAACTCAGCCGTATCCAGCGCAAGTACGCGCTCTATCACCATTTCTCGCGTTTCGAGGTTTAGCACCTGAATCTGCTCCAGGAATAGCAGGAACCCCCGACAGCTCGCATCCAGCCGATCGCACTCTTCTGCAGTATAAATACGTACAGAAAGGGGATCTGATGCAAGCTGCATAGGTTCGGCAAGGCCGTCCTGATAATCAGCAAGCTTTTCCAGCCACAGTAACGCGTTGTAGATGTCTTCACGATCAAAACCAGCGTCGGTAAGATCCCGTTCCAGTTTGTCCTGATCCACACGCAGCTCTGCTTCGTTATGGATATATGTCTCAAACAAATACATTAGTACGTCGAACATGGCTTGCCCTCCTCAATCGGACATAGCCGCCGGGTACAGCTGCGATCCATCCTGCTAACTCCAGTTCGAGCAGTTGAGCCACTACCTCTGGCACAGGTTGGCCGGCACGTTCAGCGACGACGTCAACAGGTGTTACCTCATCTCCTACGTTAGCCAGGAGCTCTGAAAATGGCAATGCCACCTCTTCGTGATCCGGCGAATAAATTGATTTTTCAGGCTCATCTGGCAACCATTGCAGCCCATATTGCAAACTTTCCAGTATTTCCTCTGGTGACGTCACAAGCATGGCTCCCTGCTGAATGAGCCAATGGGGCCCTTCACTTCCCGGGCTCCCGATCGGCCCAGGCAAAGCAAAAACCTCCCGTCCTTGTTCCAGTGCACAGCGTGCTGTGACTAATGAGCCGCTACGCTGTGCCGCCTCAACAACCAGTACTCCCTTACTTAGACCACTAATAATGCGATTTCGTCGGGGAAAATTACGCGGTAAAGGGAGCATATCCAAAGGGAATTCAGACACCAGCGCGCCTCCGGCCTCTATCAAATTTTCAGCAAGTCGAACATGTCGCCGCGGATATATGGTTTCCAGGCCATTTCCCAGTACCGCAATACTAGCCCCTTGTGTGTTTATCGCTGCTGTATGCGCCACACCGTCAATCCCTTTAGCCAGTCCGCTAGTGATCGTCACACCACATGCTGCAAGCTTCTCACAGAACAACCGCGCCCATCGTTCGCCATACCAGGAGTGCTGCCGACTGCCGACAACAGCAACTTGAAATGCGTGAAGACACTCAGGGCGACCAGCAATGAAAAGTACGCCTGGGTAATCCTCAATAGCACGCAGCTGCGGCGGAAAATACTTGCTGTCGGCAAAAACCAGATGATGATGGGGTAACTCAAGCCAACGCAGCGTTTTTTCCAGTGACTGCTCAGAAAAGGCCTGAAAACGTTCGACCTGACGAGGAGTGAGCCCTGCATGCCGAAGTATCGTATTGTTAATACCCGGTTGAGCAATAAGCCAGTGAGCAGTGCGCACCATCTCATCACCATACAGTTCATTCACTTGTGCTAAACGTAACCAAATCTCAATATGGGTCATCCCTGTTCCCCTGCCACAAGCAGTCCTGGCAATCTTTGCGATTGGTCACTGATGCTGTCAATCAGAGCGGGTTTTGTCTAGAATAGAGGTAATAATCTTTCCAATTCCTGAACACAACTCTGGATAACTATGTCAGTTTTGCAAGTGTTACATATTCCGGACGAGCGTCTTCGCAAAGTCGCAAAGCCAGTTGAAGAAGTGAATGCAGAAATTCAGCGTATCGTTGATGATATGTTCGAAACGATGTACGCCGAAGAAGGTATCGGTCTGGCCGCAACACAGGTCGATATCCATCAGCGCATCATTGTTATTGATGTCTCTGAAAACCGTGACGAGCGTCTGGTACTCATTAACCCAGAGCTACTGGAGAAAGACGGCGAAACCGGCATTGAAGAAGGCTGCCTATCTATTCCTGAACAACGTGCATTAGTACCGCGCGCTGAAAAAGTAAAAATTCGTGCGCTCGATCGCGACGGCAAGCCTTTTGAACTGGAGGCCGATGGCCTGTTGGCTATCTGCATCCAACATGAAATGGATCACCTGGTCGGTAAACTGTTTATCGATTATCTGTCTCCGTTGAAGCAACAACGTATTCGTCAGAAAGTTGAAAAACTCGACCGCCTGAACGCCCGAGCTTAAGGACAAGAATCAACGTGTCAGACTCACTACGTATTATTTTTGCGGGTACACCTGACTTTGCAGCGCGTCATCTCGACGCGCTGTTGTCTTCTGGACATAACGTCGTTGGCGTGTTTACCCAGCCAGACCGCCCTGCGGGACGTGGTAAAAAGCTAATGCCCAGCCCGGTGAAAGTGCTGGCGGAAGAAAAAGGGATACCCGTTTTCCAACCTGTATCTCTTCGTCCCCAGGAAAACCAACAACTGGTTTCTGACCTGCACGCAGATGTAATGGTGGTGGTAGCCTATGGCCTGATTCTGCCAAAAGCCGTACTGGACATGCCGCGTCTGGGTTGTATCAACGTTCACGGTTCTCTGCTTCCACGCTGGCGTGGAGCCGCGCCGATCCAGCGTTCATTGTGGGCAGGCGACACCGAAACCGGTGTAACCATCATGCAGATGGATGTCGGTCTGGACACAGGCGATATGCTGCATAAGCTGTCCTGCTCAATTACGGCAGAAGATACTAGCGGTTCGTTATACGACAAGCTGGCAGATTTAGGGCCTCAGGGGCTGATTGAAACGCTAAAACAGCTTGCTGCTGGCACAATAAAACCAGTTGTTCAGGATGAATCTCTGGTTACGCATGCTGAAAAACTCAGCAAAGAAGAGGCCCGTATCGACTGGTCGCTTTCGGCCGCTCAACTGGAACGCAGTATCCGCGCCTTTAACCCGTGGCCAATGAGCTGGCTTGAAATAGAAGGTCAGCCAGTAAAAGTCTGGAAAGCTTCTGTTATTGCTGCGAACACACAGGCTGCACCAGGCACCATCCTCGAGGCGACAAAGCAGGGCATCCAGGTCGCAACAGGCGACGGCATCCTGAATCTCATCGCTTTACAGCCTGCCGGCAAGAAAGCGATGAGCGCACAGGATCTGCTCAATTCACGTCGGGAGTGGTTTGTGCCCGGAAATCGTCTGATCTGACGGTTCATCTCTTTTAAAGCCCGGAACCTCCGGGCATTTTTATTTTTGCGCTTATGAAAAAACATCTTAATTTACGCAGTATGGTGGCCCAGGCCGTCGAACAGGTTGTTGAAAAGGGCCAATCGTTGAGTAACGTGCTGCCCGCCATGCAGCAAAAAGTAGCCGATAAAGATAAGGCGCTGTTGCAGGAGCTTTGCTTCGGCGTTTTACGTACGCTCTCCCAGCTGGAGTGGATGATTCAACAGTTGATGGAACGCCCGATGACGGGCAAACAGCGCACTGTCCACTATCTGATTATGGTTGGCTTCTACCAGCTTTTGCATACTCGTATTCCGCCACATGCTGCGCTTGCTGAAACCGTCGAAGGTGCAGTCGTTATCAAGCGACCTCAGCTGAAAGGGCTAATTAACGGCGTATTACGCCAGTTTCAGCGCCGTCAGGAAGAGTTGCTCACCGAATTTGCGCAAAGCGAACTGCGTTTTTTACACCCTTCATGGCTGGTTAAGCGTATCAAAAATGCCTATCCACAACAGTGGGAGACGATTCTTGCAGCCAATAACCAGCGACCACCGATGTGGCTACGTGTCAATCGTAACCACCATACACGCGACGCTTGGCTGGATCTACTTACCGAAGCGGGATTAACCGGCTTCCCGCATCCGGACTACCCGGATGCGGTACGTCTGGAAACGCCAACTCCTGTGCACGCCCTACCAGGTTTTGACGAAGGCTGGGTGACCGTCCAGGATGCTTCAGCTCAAGGATGCGTGACCTATCTGTTACCGAAGGACGGTGAACAGATCCTCGACCTGTGCTGTGCGCCGGGCGGTAAAACCACTCACATTCTGGAAGTTGCCCCGCAAGCTAATGTGATGGCTGTCGATGTCGATGAAAAACGTCTGTCGCGTGTCTATGACAACCTGAAACGCCTTGGCATGAAGGCAACCGTTAAACAGGGCGATGGTCGTTACCCCGAACAGTGGTGCGGCGAACAAAAGTTTGATCGCATTTTGTTAGATGCACCGTGCTCTGCCACTGGGGTCATCCGTCGCCATCCCGATATAAAGTGGCTGCGTCGCGATCGGGATATTGCTGAACTCGCCCAATTGCAGGCAGAAATACTTAATGCGACCTGGGCACATCTGAAACCGGGTGGCACGCTGGTTTATGCAACCTGTTCTATTTTGCCTGAAGAGAACCAACAGCAAATCTCTGCCTTCCTGGCACGAACGCCTGATGCTCTATTAAGTGAAACGGGTACGCCGGAACAGCCAGGGCGCCAGAATTTACCGGGTGCAGAAGAAGGTGACGGTTTCTTTTACGCTAAGCTAATCAAGAAGTGATGAGATAACGGGTCGCAACTGATGAAAATTATCATTCTGGGCGCAGGACAAGTTGGCGGTACGTTGGCTGAGAACCTGGTCGGAGAGAACAACGATATCACGGTAGTCGATACCAATGGTGAGCGTCTGCGCAGCCTGCAGGACAAGTTTGATCTCCGCGTTGTGCAAGGCCATGGTTCTCATCCCCGTGTACTGCGTGAGGCCGGAGCTGACGACGCCGATATGCTGGTTGCAGTAACCAGCTCAGATGAAACCAATATGGTTGCCTGCCAGGTAGCATACTCACTCTTTAATACCCCCAATCGTATCGCCCGAATTCGCTCGCCGGATTATGTCCGCGATGCAGATAAACTGTTCCAGTCTGATGCAGTGCCTATCGATCATCTGATTGCACCAGAGCAGCTGGTTATCGATAGTATTTACCGACTGATTGAATACCCGGGTGCGTTACAGGTAGTAAATTTTGCCGAAGGTAAAGTCAGTCTGGCGGTGGTCAAAGCCTATTACGGCGGGCCATTGATTGGCAATGCACTGTCGACAATGCGCGAGCATATGCCACACATCGATACCCGCGTCGCGGCGATATTCCGTCATGACAGGCCAATTCGTCCGCAGGGTTCCACCATTGTTGAAGCGGGTGATGAAGTATTCTTTATTGCAGCTTCACAGCATATTCGTGCCGTAATGAGTGAACTTCAGCGTCTGGAAAAACCCTACAAGCGTATTATGTTAGTGGGTGGCGGTAATATCGGTGCTGGTCTGGCCCGACGTCTGGAAAAAGATTACAGCGTCAAACTGATCGAACGCAATCAGCAACGGGCATCCGAGCTTGCAGAGAAATTGCAAAATACGATCGTCTTTTTCGGCGATGCCTCGGATCAAGAGCTGCTGGCTGAAGAACATATTGATCAAGTTGATCTATTTATTGCGGTAACCAACGACGATGAAGCTAACATTATGTCGGCCATGCTCGCCAAACGCATGGGCGCAAAGAAAGTCATGGTGCTGATCCAGCGTAGGGCGTATGTTGATCTGGTCCAGGGTAGCGTGATTGATATTGCAATTTCACCGCAACAGGCCACTATATCTGCGCTACTGAGCCATGTGCGCAAAGCTGATATTGTCGGCGTTTCTTCGCTGCGACGCGGTGTTGCGGAAGCGATTGAAGCTGTCGCGCACGGGGATGAAACGACATCACGAGTTGTCGGTCGCGCAATAGACGAAATTAAACTTCCACCTGGTACCATTATTGGTGCCGTAGTGCGAGGTAACGACGTGATGATAGCCAATGACAACCTGCGTATTGAGCAGGGTGATCACGTTATCATGTTCCTGACAGACAAAAAATTTATTACTGACGTCGAACGGCTATTCCAGCCAAGTCCTTTTTTCCTGTAAATATTTGGGCGCTTATATAGCGCCCATTTTATTTCCCTTTATTTTTCATGGTCTAATAAATTTTCCTTTCAGCAATACATAAATGGAAAATGTCTTAACATTTGTTAAACTTATAAACGTCAGCTGCATAGGGAGAATAAAATGAGCATTATTAAAGAGTTTCGCGAATTCGCGATGCGCGGGAATGTTGTCGATTTGGCAGTGGGTGTCATTATTGGTGCGGCATTCGGTAAGATTGTTTCATCGCTGGTTGCCGATATCATCATGCCGCCACTGGGGTTGTTAATTGGTGGGATCGATTTTAAACAGTTTGCTTTGACATTACGCGATGCGCAGGGAGACATCCCGGCTGTCGTTATGCATTACGGTGTATTTATTCAGAACGTCTTTGATTTCATTATTGTGGCGTTTGCTATCTTTATGGCAATCAAACTGATCAACAAACTGAATCGTAAAAAAGAGGAAGAACCTGCAGCACCGCCGGCTCCTTCTAAAGAGGAAGTATTGTTAAGTGAAATTCGTGACCTGCTGAAAGAACAGAATAACCGCTCTTAAACACTCACTAAAACAAGAAGGCCAGTGGTAAAAAAGTGATTCACTTTCTTGCCACTGGCCTCCCAGTTACCCCGATTGCCATGTTTACCTTTACGCAGATAGCTACCTTTCCCTTTTTTATTATTCTCAACACGCTGCCTGAAAAGTGGATCATGCAGTAGCGCCTCAATGGCGTTGTCCTTTATCTGCCCTTTGGTGTGCTGATAACGACTCATAATATCTCCAGTTTGTGGTAACAATTTACGCCGCGAGTGTAGACCCGCCCGTTCAATAAATCAACAACCTGTTGTCGTGCCACTGGCACCTTGTTCAAGTGCCTCCAGAATAGAACAATAGACGCTGCTGTGTGCCTTTCCGCAGCATGCATCATTCAATCGCTGCAATGATCGTTGCATCGTTTGAAGTTCGGCTATACGTGCTTCGACTTCCTGCAATCTATCCTGAACGATCCCTTTTGATTCCTGACAGGTATGGTGTTCCGGATCGACACGGATCGAAAGTAATTCACGAATAGACTCCAACGTAAAACCTAGCTGTCGCGCGTAACGAATAAACTTCAGCCGTTGCAGATCACTTTCTGTATAGAGTCGAAATCCACCTTCAGTACGTACTTCATGCTCCATCATCTGCTGCTTTTCATAGTAGCGGATAGTATCGGGCGTCACGTCGGCCAGTTTTGCTAATTCACCAATCCGGTACATACTTCCTCCGCTATTCATCATTAATTTTATGCAATAGTTTATCCGCGTATTCACCACGTAGAAACTCGGTGCTAAGTCCGGCCTGACGAAGTTTGAGTTCAAGTAGCGACAGACGTCGACTCACATCCTGATAACGAGGATCGTCCTGGCGAATACCTGCAAGTATATCAAGCAACTGTATCGCCTCTCTGCGTTGTTCGAGCTCAGGAGGAAGACACCCAGAGTTTTTTAATAAACGGTACCCGGCCCGAAGCTCCGGCGGGACATGAGAATCATCGTCAAGAGTCAATGGCTCACCTGTACCCGGTAAATCATCAAACTCGCCTTTAGATTGTGCGTCAATGATATGACGCTCTGCCCACTGGTCCAGTAACCACATACGACACCCCAGGGGATGAACAAAAAGAATACAGATATTGTAGATAAGTGGGGATCTTGCGGATATAAAAAAACCCGCCGAGGCGGGTTTTTTTACGTTACTACAGATTACTCTGCAGCAGCTTCTGCTTTCGATTCAGAGCGATCAACCAGCTCGATGTATGCCATCGGCGCGTTGTCACCTGCACGGAAGCCACACTTCAGAATGCGAGTGTAACCACCGGCGCGGCTCGCGAAACGCGGGCCCAGCTCGTTAAACAGTTTTGCCACGATCTCGTTATCACGAGTGCGGGCGAATGCCAGACGACGATTAGCTACGCTATCAGTCTTGGCAAGAGTAATCAGCGGCTCAACTACGCGACGCAGCTCTTTCGCTTTCGGCAGAGTCGTCTTGATGATTTCATGACGAACCAGTGAACCTGCCATATTGCGGAACATAGCCTGGCGATGGCTGCTGTTGCGGTTCAGTTGACGACCACTCTTACGATGGCGCATGACCTTATCCTTCTCAGTAAAACCTTAACCTGTGATCCGGTTACTCGTCAGCGATGCTTGCCGGTGGCCAGTTTTCCAGGCGCATGCCCAGAGACAGTCCACGGGAAGCCAGCACGTCTTTAATCTCGGTAAGAGATTTTTTACCAAGGTTAGGCGTCTTAAGAAGCTCAACCTCAGTACGCTGTACCAGATCACCGATATAGTGGATAGCTTCTGCTTTGAGGCAGTTAGCAGAGCGGACAGTCAATTCCAGATCGTCAACAGGGCGCAGCAGGATCGGATCGAATTCTGGTTTCTCTTCTTTAACTTCCGGCTGACGTACATCACGTAAATCAACGAAAGCTTCCAGTTGTTCAGCCAGAATGGTTGCCGCACGACGAATCGCCTCTTCAGGATCGATTGTGCCGTTGGTTTCCATTTCGATGACCAGCTTGTCCAGGTCGGTACGCTGTTCTACACGCGCTGCTTCAACATTGTAGGCAATACGCTCTACAGGGCTGTAGCATGCGTCGACCAGCAGACGGCCGATTGGGCGCTCATCTTCTTCCGAATGAATTCGGGTAGAAGCCGGCACATAACCACGACCGCGCTGAACTTTGATACGCATGCTAATAGATGCATTCTCATCGGTCAGGTGGCAGATCACGTGCTGTGGCTTGACGATTTCGACATCCCCATCATGGGTAATGTCGGCTGCAGTCACAGGGCCAATGCCAGATTTATTCAAGGTAAGAATAACGTCATCTTTACCCTGAACTCTCACCGCCAGCCCTTTCAGGTTGAGCAGGATTTCCAGGATATCTTCCTGAACGCCTTCTTTGGTGCTGTACTCATGTAGTACACCATCAATCTCAACCTCGGTCACCGCGCAACCCGGCATCGATGAGAGCAGAATACGGCGCAGTGCGTTACCCAAAGTATGGCCAAAGCCACGCTCTAAAGGCTCAAGGGTCACCTTGGCGTGCGTCGAACTCACTTGCTCGATATCTACCAGGCGCGGTTTTAGAAACTCTGTCACAGAACCCTGCATTGTGTCCTCTCTTTGGTACTAAGCTTTACTTGGAGTAAAGCTCGACGATCAGGTGTTCGTTAATGTCCGCAGACAGATCAGAACGCTCCGGCTTACGCTTGAACGTACCTTCCATCTTGCCAGCATCAACTTCCAGCCAGGTTGGCTTTTCACGCTGCTCAGCCAGCTCCAGAGCGGCTTTCACGCGAGACTGCTTCTTCGCTTTCTCACGAATGCTAACAACGTCATTCGGACTAACCTGATAAGAAGCGATGTTAACAACACGACCGTTTACCATAATTGCTTTATGGCTGACCAGCTGACGTGCTTCTGCACGAGTGGCACCGAAGCCCATACGGTATACAACGTTGTCCAGACGACCTTCCAGCAGACCCAACAGGTTTTCACCGGTGTTGCCTTTCAGACGCGCTGCTTCTTTGTAGTAGTTACGGAACTGACGCTCCAGCACACCGTAGATACGGCGAACTTTTTGCTTTTCACGCAACTGCACACCATAGTCAGACAGACGCGGTTTACGCGCACCGTGCTGGCCAGGAGCTTGTTCAATTTTACACTTGGTATCGATCGCGCGAACGCCAGACTTAAGGAATAAGTCAGTGCCCTCACGACGGCTCAGCTTGAGCTTAGGACCCAAATATCTTGCCATTTTCTTTCTCCAACAATCCTAGAAACGACAGCGTTATACGCGACGTTTTTTCGGCGGACGACAACCGTTATGAGGGATCGGAGTCACATCAGTAATATTAGTGATGCGGAAACCAGCGGCGTTCAGAGCACGAACAGTAGATTCGCGACCTGGACCCGGTCCTTTGACCATAACTTCCAGATTCTTGATACCGTATTCTTTTACGGCGTCAGCGCAACGCTCTGCTGCAACCTGAGCTGCAAACGGAGTGGATTTGCGAGAACCACGGAAACCGGAACCACCGGCTGTTGCCCAACCCAGTGCGTTACCCTGACGATCAGTAATGGTAACGATGGTGTTGTTAAAAGAAGCATGGATATGAGCCACGCCGTCAGAGACTTGTTTTCTTACACGTTTACGTGCACGAATTGGTGCCTTTGCCATTATTCAATCACCCCGATTATTTCTTGATCGGTTTGCGCGGACCCTTACGGGTACGTGCGTTGGTCTTGGTACGCTGACCGCGAACCGGGAGACCACGACGATGACGCAAACCGCGATAGCAACCAAGGTCCATAAGGCGCTTGATGCTCATGCTAACTTCACGGCGCAGATCACCTTCAACGACAAATTTGGCAACTTCGTCACGCAGCGTGTCGATTTGTTCTTCAGACAGCTCACTGATCTTAACATCTTCAGCGATACCCGCTGCAGCCAGAATGGCTTTAGAACGGGTCTTGCCGACGCCGTAGATCGAAGTTAATGCGATCACAGCATGTTTCTGATCAGGAATGTTAATGCCTGCTATACGGGCCACTATGCACTCCTACTATTTAATATGTACGCACCATGCTGAAAAGCCCGTTTTCAGGATACTCAAATGGAAACGCACAGACATACAAAAGATTGGCTGGCTAATCTAGCCAGCTCAACCCAACTTTGCAAGAAAAATATGCGAATAAATCAGCCTTGGCGCTGTTTATGCTTCGGCTCGGCACTGCAAATCACACGGATGACACCATCACGCTTAACGATTTTGCAGTTACGGCATAATTTCTTGACGGAAGCACGAACTTTCATTTTTACTCTCCGTAACTTCTCGGGCGACTGTTAACGGCCGTAGCCTTTCAGATTCGCCTTCTTCAATGCAGACTCGTACTGACTAGACATCATCAGAGTTTGCACTTGAGCCATAAAGTCCATAATCACGACAACAACGATAAGCAGTGAGGTCCCACCGAAGTAGAACGGTACTTTCATTGCATCACGCATGAACTCCGGGATCAGGCAGATAAAGGTAATGTAGAGCGCACCAACCAAAGTCAGGCGGGTCATTACTTTATCGATATACTTCGCCGTTTGCTCTCCCGGACGAATTCCTGGTACAAATGCACCGGACTTCTTCAGGTTATCTGCTGTTTCACGCGGGTTGAAAACCAACGCCGTGTAGAAGAAACAGAAGAAGATGATTGCAGACGCATAGAGTAACACATAAAGCGGTTGCCCAGGCTGCAAATACAGCGAAATTGTTGTCAGCCAGTTCCAACCAGTCCCGCCCCCGAACCATGACGCGATGGTTGCTGGGAACAGAATAATACTGGAAGCGAAGATTGCCGGGATTACCCCCGCCATATTCACTTTCAGCGGTAAATGTGTGCTCTGTGCAGCATAGACACGACGACCTTGCTGACGTTTCGCGTAGTTTACCACAATACGGCGTTGACCACGCTCAACAAATACAACAAAGAACGTCACTGCAAATACTAATACTGCAACCAACAGCAACACGAGGAAGTGCAGGTCGCCTTGACGCGCTTGCTCGATAGTATGGGCAATGGCTGGCGGGAGTCCCGCGACAATACCGGCGAAGATAATGATTGAGATACCGTTGCCGATACCACGTTCAGTAATCTGTTCACCCAACCACATCAGGAACATAGTCCCTGTAACCAGACTTACAACAGCGGTGAAATAGAATGCAAAGCCTGGATTCATTACCAGGCCCTGCATACCAGGCATATTCGGGAGACCGGTAGCAATACCGATCGACTGGAATATTGCCAGCACCAGAGTACCGTAGCGGGTGTACTGGCTGATCTTACGACGACCAGACTCCCCTTCTTTCTTAATTTCTGCCAGCGTTGGATGAACCACCGTCAGCAGCTGGATAATGATCGACGCCGAAATATACGGCATGATCCCCAGAGCAAAGATAGAAGCACGGCTGAGAGCACCACCAGAGAACATGTTAAACATTTCAATGATGGTGCCTCGCTGTTGCTCAAGCAGTTTGGCAAGTACAGCGGCATCAATACCAGGGATCGGAATGAAAGAGCCAATACGGAACACAATCAGCGCGCCGATTACAAACAGCAGTCTGCGTTTCAGCTCGCCTAAGCCACCTTTGGCACTTTGAAAATCTAATCCCGGTTGTTTAGCCATCTGCTACTTATTCCTCGATTTTACCGCCAGCAGCTTCGATAGCAGCACGAGCGCCTTTAGTAACACGCAGGCCACGAACAGTTACCGGAGTCGTTACTTCACCAGCCAGGATCACTTTCGCGAACTCGATCTGGATACCGATAATGTTAGCCGCTTTCAGCGTGTTCAGGTCTACAACACCGCCTTCAACTTTAGCCAGGTCAGACAGACGAACTTCGGCTGTAATCGCTGCTTTACGTGAAGTGAAGCCGAATTTCGGCAGACGACGGTACAGAGGCATCTGACCACCCTCGAAACCGCGACGTACGCCACCGCCAGAACGAGACTTCTGACCTTTGTGACCACGACCACCGGTTTTACCGAGGCCAGAACCGATACCACGACCCAGGCGTTTACCCGCCTTTTTGGAGCCTTCGGCCGGAGACAGAGTATTTAAACGCATCTCTTACTCCTCAACTTTAACCATGAAGGAAACCGCGTTGACCATACCACGAACAGCAGGAGTATCCTCGCGCTCTACGGTGTGACCAATACGACGCAGACCCAGGCCAAGCAGCGTTGCCTTGTGTTTCGGCAGACGACCGATTGCACTGCGGGTTTGAGTAATTTTAATAGTCTTTGCCATGGTTTATTTCCCCAGAATTTCTTCAACGGATTTACCACGCTTGGCAGCGACCATTTCCGGAGATTTCATATTTTCCAGACCGTCGATAGTTGCACGAACCACGTTAATCGGGTTGGTGGAACCATACGCTTTAGCCAGAACGTTACGAACTCCAGCGACTTCCAGAACGGCGCGCATTGCACCACCGGCGATGATACCGGTACCTTCGGAAGCCGGCTGCATGAATACACGAGAACCCGTATGAGTACCCTTAACCGGGTGCTGCAGGGTGCCGTGGTTCAGCGCGACGTTAATCATATTGCGACGGGCTTTTTCCATCGCTTTCTGGATCGCTGCTGGAACTTCACGCGCTTTACCGTAACCAAAACCAACGCGACCGTTACCATCGCCAACTACAGTCAGAGCTGTGAAGGAGAAAATACGACCACCTTTAACGGTTTTAGATACGCGGTTTACCGCGATCAGCTTTTCCTGCAGTTCGCCAGCTTGTTTTTCGATGTGAGCCATCTTACACCTCTACCTTAGAACTGAAGGCCAGCTTCACGGGCAGCATCTGCCAGTGCCTGGACACGACCATGATATTGGAACCCGGAACGGTCAAAGGACACATCTTTGATGCCTTTTTCCAGAGCGCGTTCGGCGACAGCTTTACCCACAGCTGCTGCAGCGTCTTTGTTACCGGTGTACTTCAGTTGTTCAGCAATAGCTTTTTCTACAGTAGAAGCAGCTACCAGAACTTCAGAACCGTTCGGTGCAATTACCTGTGCGTAAATATGACGCGGGGTACGATGTACCACCAGGCGAGTTGCGCCCAGCTCTTTGAGCTTGCGGCGTGCGCGGGTCGCACGACGGATACGAGCAGATTTCTTATCCATAGTGTTACCTTACTTCTTCTTAGCCTCTTTGGTACGCACGACTTCGTCGGCGTAACGAACACCCTTGCCTTTGTAAGGCTCAGGACGACGGTAGGCGCGCAGATCTGCTGCAACCTGACCGATCAGCTGTTTATCAGCGCCTTTCAGCACGATTTCAGTCTGAGTCGGACATTCTGCAGTGATACCTGCCGGCAGCTGATGATCAACTGGGTGAGAGAAACCTAAAGCAAGGTTTACTACATTCCCTTTGACCGCTGCACGATAACCTACACCAACCAGCTGCAGCTTCTTAGTGAAGCCTTCGGTAACACCGACAACCATTGCATTCAGCAGGGCACGCGCGGTACCAGCCTGAGCCCATCCATCAGCGTAACCATCACGCGGACCGAAGGTCAGTGCATTATCTGCATGATTTACTGCAACAGCATCGTTGAGAGTACGAGTCAGCTCGCCGTTTTTACCTTTGATCGTAATAACCTGACCGTTGATTTTTACATCAACGCCGGCAGGAATAACGACCGGTGCTTTAGCAACACGAGACATTTTTTCCTCCGATTAGGCTACGTAGCAGATAATTTCGCCACCAAGACCAGCCTGGCGCGCTGCACGATCAGTCATAACACCTTTAGAGGTAGAAACAACTGCGATACCCATGCCAGCCATAACTTTCGGCAGCTCGTCTTTACGCTTATAAATGCGCAGACCTGGGCGACTGACACGCTGAATGCTTTCTACAACAGCTTTACCCTGGAAATACTTGAGAGTAAGTTCCAGTTCCGGCTTGGTGTCGCCTTCAACTTTAAAATCTTCAATAAAACCTTCTTCCTTCAGCACGTTGGCAATTGCCACTTTCAGCTTGGAGGAAGGCATGGTGACCGCAGCTTTATTCGCGGCCTGACCGTTACGGATACGGGTCAGCATATCCGCGATCGGATCTTGCATGCTCATCTGTCTTTACTCCCGTGATTCAATTGGTAATTACCAGCTAGCCTTTTTCAAGCCTGGTACTTCACCGCGCATGGCGGCTTCACGCAGTTTGATACGGCTCAACCCGAACTTGCCCACATAGCCATGCGGACGACCTGTTTGACGGCAGCGGTTACGCTGACGGGACGGGCTGGAATCACGCGGCAGAGACTGCAGCTTGAGAACTGCGTTCCAACGATCTTCGTCGGTCGCGTTCACATCAGAGATAATAGCTTTCAGTTCAGCGCGTTTTGCGAAGTACTTATCAGCTAAAGCTACGCGCTTTACTTCGCGTGCTTTCATTGATTGCTTAGCCATTCAGTAACCCTACCTTACTTGCGGAACGGGAAGTCAAAGGCAGCCAGCAGAGCACGGCCTTCTTCGTCAGATTTCGCAGTAGTGGTAATGGTAATATCCAAACCACGCACGCGGTCGACTTTATCGTAGTCGATTTCTGGGAAGATGATCTGCTCACGGACACCCATGCTGTAGTTACCACGACCGTCGAAAGACTTAGCGGACAAGCCACGGAAGTCACGGATACGTGGAACAGCAATAGTGATCAGGCGCTCAAAGAACTCCCACATGCGTTCGCCACGCAGAGTTACTTTACAGCCGATCGGATAGCCCTGACGGATTTTGAAGCCTGCAACAGATTTGCGTGCTTTGGTGATCAGCGGTTTTTGACCGGAGATTGCTGTCAGGTCAGCTGCTGCGTTATCCAGCAGTTTCTTGTCAGCGATCGCTTCACCAACACCCATGTTCAGGGTGATCTTCTCGACCCGAGGGACTTGCATGACAGAATTGTAGTTAAACTCAGACATGAGTTTAGCGACTACTTCGTCTTTGTAGTAATCATGCAGTTTCGCCATCGTACTACTCCAAATTACTTGATAGTTTCGCTGTTAGATTTAAAGAAACGGACTTTTTTACCGTCTTCGAATCTAAAGCCTACACGGTCAGCCTTGCCGGTTGCCGCGTTGAAGATAGCAAGGTTAGAGATCTGAATAGCTGCTTCTTTCTCTACGATGCCGCCTGGTTGGTTCAGGGCCGGAACCGGCTTCTGATGTTTCTTAACCAGGTTGATACCTTCAACAATGACCTTGCCGGAAGACAGGACATTTTTTACTTTACCGCGTTTACCTTTATCTTTACCGGTTAACACGATAACTTCGTCATCACGACGGATCTTCGCTGCCATGATTCGCTCCTTAGAGTACTTCTGGTGCCAGAGAGATAATTTTCATGAACTTCTCGTTACGAAGTTCACGAGTTACCGGCCCAAAAATACGCGTACCGATAGGTTGCTCGCTGTTATTGTTTAAAATAACGCATGCATTACCATCGAAGCGAATGACAGAACCGTCCGGGCGACGAACACCCTTCTTGGTGCGCACCACTACCGCCTTCAGCACATCACCTTTTTTGACCTTACCACGTGGAATTGCTTCCTTGATGGTGATCTTGATGATATCGCCGACGCCTGCGTAGCGACGGTGCGAGCCACCCAGAACCTTGATACACATTACGCGACGTGCACCGGAGTTGTCGGCGACGTTCAGCATAGTCTGTTCTTGGATCATTTTAGTGCTCCGCTAATGTCAACTACTACTGAGACCCGAAAATCAGGTCGTTAAAAAAGCCCCATATCGGGGGCGCGGCATTATAACACCGCTTAAACGATATGGGTAGAAAAAATAAACGGCTCATCGCTGAGCCGTTTATTCGTTGAGAATGCCTACTGTATTACAGAACAGCTTTCTCTACAACGCGAACCAGCGTCCAGGACTTAGTCTTGGACAGCGGACGGCATTCGCGGATTTCAACCACGTCACCAGTACCGCATTCGTTGTTCTCGTCATGTACGTGCAGTTTGGTCGTACGCTTAATGAATTTACCGTAGATCGGGTGTTTCACAAAACGTTCGATAGCAACAACAATGGATTTCTCCATTTTATCGCTAACAACGCGACCTTGCAGAGTACGGATTTTATCGGTCATTACGCACCCGCCTTCTCAGTCAGTAAAGTCTTAACGCGTGCGACATCACGACGCACTTGCTTCAACAGGTGAGACTGTTGCAGCTGGCCACTTGCAGCCTGCATACGCAGGTTGAACTGCTCACGCAGCAGATTCAGCAGCTCGGTGTTCAGCTCTTCAACACTCTTCTCACGCAGCTCTTTTGCTTTCATTACATCACCGTCTTAGTTACAAAGGTGGTTTTAATCGGCAGTTTCGCTGCTGCCAGCTTGAATGCTTCACGGGCCAGCTCTTCCGGTACGCCGTCCATTTCATACAGGACTTTACCCGGCTGAATCAAGGCAACCCAATACTCTACGTTACCTTTACCTTTACCCATACGCACTGCCAGCGGCTTTTCAGTGATCGGTTTGTCCGGGAATACACGGATCCAGATCTTACCTTGACGCTTAACTGCACGGGTCATAGCACGACGTGCTGCTTCGATCTGACGGGCAGTCAGACGACCACGGCCAACAGCTTTCAGACCGAAGCTGCCGAAGCTAACATCCGTACCCTGCGCCAGACCGCGGTTACGGCCTTTGTGCATTTTACGGAATTTTGTACGCTTTGGTTGTAACATCAGCGACGCTCCTTATTTACGGCCTTTACGCTGCTGCTTTTTAGGTTGCGCAGCCGGTTTTTCCGGTTGTTCAACAGCAGCCATACCACCCAGGATCTCGCCTTTGAAGATCCACACTTTAACGCCGATTACACCGTAAGTGGTGTGCGCTTCAGAGGTGTTGTAGTCGATGTCAGCACGCAGAGTGTGCAGAGGAACGCGACCTTCACGGTACCATTCGGTACGAGCGATTTCCGCGCCGCCCAGACGGCCGCTAACTTCAACTTTAATACCTTTAGCGCCCAGACGCATTGCGTTCTGTACAGCACGCTTCATAGCACGACGGAACATAACGCGACGTTCCAGCTGAGAAGTGATGCTGTCAGCAACTAATTTTGCGTCCAGTTCAGGCTTACGCACTTCGGCGATATTGATCTGAGCAGGAACGCCAGCAATATCCGCTACGACTTTGCGCAGTTTTTCTACGTCTTCGCCTTTCTTACCGATAACGATACCCGGGCGAGCAGTGTGAATGGTCACACGGATGCTCTTAGCCGGACGCTCGATAACGATACGAGATACAGACGCTTTAGCCAGTTCCTTAGTCAGGTACTGACGTACTTTAAAATCGCTGTCCAGGTTGTCAGCGAATTCTTTGGTGTTCGCAAACCAGGTTGAGTTCCATGGTTTTACAATACCCAGGCGAATACCATTAGGATGTACTTTCTGACCCATTGCTAGTCTCCAGAGTCTCAGCGATCGGACACAACCACAGTAATGTGGCTGGTGCGCTTCAGGATGCGATCTGCACGACCTTTTGCACGCGGCATAATGCGCTTCATGCTCGGGCCTTCGTCTACGAAAATTTTCGTAACTTTCAGATCGTCAATGTCAGCGCCATCGTTGTGTTCAGCGTTAGCAATGGCAGATTCCAGGACTTTCTTAACCAGTACAGCCGCTTTCTTATTGGTGTAGGTCAGAATATCAAGGGCCTGCGACACTTTCTTACCGCGAATCAGGTCTGCAACAAGGCGAACCTTCTGAGCAGAAGAACGAGCATGGCGATGTTGAGCTAAAGTTTCCATCTCTTCCTCCTACCTTATTTCTTCTTCGCTTTTTTATCAGCAGCGTGGCCGCGATAAGTACGAGTCGGTGCGAATTCACCCAGTTTGTGACCGACCATTTCGTCGGAAACAAATACCGGAACGTGCTGACGACCATTATGGACAGCGATGGTCAAACCGATCATGTTAGGAAAGATCGTTGAACGACGGGACCAAGTGCGCAGGGGCTTCTTGTCTCCGCTTTCCACCGCTTTCTCTACCTTCTTCAGCAAGTGCAGGTCAATAAAAGGACCTTTCTTGAGAGAACGTGGCATGGCTTATCCTCTAAAATTATTTGCTACGGCGACGTACGATGAATTTATCAGTACGCTTGTTGCTGCGGGTCTTCTTACCTTTGGTCTGAACGCCCCACGGAGTTACCGGGTGCTTACCAAAGTTACGACCTTCACCACCACCATGTGGGTGGTCGACTGGGTTCATCGCAGTACCGCGAACGGTAGGACGAACACCACGCCAGCGTGCAGCACCTGCTTTACCCAGAACGCGCAGCATATGCTCAGCATTGCCAACTTCGCCCAGAGTTGCACGGCAGTCTGCTTCGACTTTACGCATTTCACCAGAACGCAGACGCAGGGTGACATAAGCACCATCACGAGCAACGATCTGAACGTAAGTACCAGCGGAACGTGCCAGCTGACCGCCTTTACCTGGTTTCATTTCTACGTTATGAACGGTAGAACCAACCGGGATATTGCGCATCGGCAGGGTGTTACCTGCTTTGATTGCAGCATCAACGCCAGATTGAACCTGGTCGCCAGCTTTCAGGCCTTTAGGGGCCAGAATGTAACGGCGTTCACCGTCTTTGTACAGAACCAGCGCGATGTTCGCGGAACGGTTCGGATCGTACTCAAGACGTTCAACAACTGCCGGGATACCGTCTTTGTTGCGTTTGAAGTCAACAATACGATAAGCCTGCTTGTGACCACCACCGATGTGACGAGTGGTGATGCGGCCATTGTTGTTACGACCACCGGATTTGCTGTTTTTTTCAACCAGCGGAGCAAAAGGTTTGCCCTTGTGCAGCTCTGGGTTGACCACTTTAACAACGTGGCGACGACCCGGAGATGTCGGTTTACATTTAACAACTGCCATTGTATTACTCCTCCGACTTACTCAGCGCCGCCGACGAAGTCCAGATTCTGGCCTTCCTTCAGGGTGACGTAAGCTTTTTTCCAGTCGCTACGACGACCGATACGCTGTCCGTGACGTTTAACTTTCCCTTTAACTACCAGGGTGTTAACGACTTCGACTTCGACTTCAAACAGTTTCTGCACAGCAGCTTTGATTTCTGCTTTGGTCGCGTCTTTAGCAACTTTGAGAACGATGGTGTTAGTTTTTTCCATCGCAGTAGACGCTTTTTCAGAAACGTGCGGTGCGCGCAGCACTTTCAGCAGACGTTCTTCACGAATCATGCCAGCATCTCCTCAACTTGCTTAACAGCATCAGCAGTCATTACGACTTTGTCGAAGGCGATCAGGCTAACCGGGTCGATACCAGTTGCATCGCGTACGTCAACCTTGTGCAGGTTGCGCGCAGCCAGGAACAGGTTCTCGTCCAGCTCACCGGTGATGATCAGCACATCTTCCAGAGCCATGTCTTTCAGTTTCTGTGCCAGCAGCTTAGTTTTAGGCGCTTCTACAGAGAATGATTCGACAACGATCAGACGATCCTGACGTACCAGTTCGGACAGAATGCTTTTCAGCGCGCCGCGGTACATCTTTTTGTTAACTTTTTGACTGTGGTCCTGCGGGCGAGCAGCGAAGGTCACGCCACCTGAACGCCAGATCGGGCTCTTGATAGAACCTGAACGCGCACGGCCGGTACCTTTCTGGCGCCACGGCTTTTTGCCTGAACCAGTTACTTCAGCACGAGTCTTCTGAGCACGAGTACCCTGACGAGCACCAGCTGCATAAGCAACAACAACCTGGTGAACCAGCGCTTCGTTGAAATCACGACCGAAGGTAGTTTCGGAAACAGTCAGCGCGCTCTGCGCGTCTTTCAATACTAATTCCATTGCTATCCCCTTACGCCTTCACAGCTGGTTTAACGATCAGGTCGCAACCGGTCGCACCCGGAACACCACCTTTAACCAGCAGCAGGTTGCGCTCAGCGTCAACACGTACTACGTCCAGGCTCTGAACAGTGACACGTTCGTTGCCCAGCTGACCTGCCATTTTCTTGCCTTTGAACACTTTGCCCGGAGTCTGGTTCTGACCGATAGAACCCGGAACGCGGTGAGACAAGGAGTTACCGTGAGTCGCGTCCTGGGTACGGAAGTTCCAGCGCTTAACGGTACCAGCGAAACCTTTACCTTTAGAGGTACCGGTTACGTCAACTTTTTTAACGTCAGCAAACAGTTCAACGCTAATGTTCTGACCAACGGTGTATTCTTCACCATCTGCCAGACGGAACTCCCACAGGCCGCGGCCAGCTTCTACGCCAGCTTTAGCAAAGTGGCCAGCTTCCGGCTTAGTTACGCGGTTAGCTTTTTTAGCACCGGTGGTAACCTGAACAGCGCGATAGCCATCGTTAGCCAGATCTTTAACCTGAGTAACGCGGTTTGCTTCAACTTCGATAACGGTTACTGGGATAGATACGCCATCTTCAGTGAAGATGCGGGTCATACCCACTTTTTTACCGACTAAACCAATCATTGTATCAACCTCTCAATCGCTCGATGACCTGATTAACCCAGGCTGATCTGCACGTCTACACCGGCAGCCAGGTCCAGACGCATCAGAGCATCAACGGTTTTTTCAGTTGGCTCAACGATGTCAACCAGACGCTTGTGAGTACGGATCTCGTACTGATCACGCGCGTCTTTGTTGACGTGCGGGGAGATCAGAACGGTGAAACGCTCTTTGCGGGTCGGCAGCGGGATCGGACCACGAACCTGCGCACCAGTGCGCTTGGCAGTCTCGACGATTTCCGCGGTTGATTGATCGATCAGACGATGATCAAACGCTTTCAAACGGATACGGATTCTTTGGTTCTGCATGAGACCAGAGCTCCAATTATTTTATAGACGAAATAGTTACTCCTCAAACCCATTACGATTGATGGGAGAGTGTAACCGTTCTTACAGAGTTCCCCAATTGGGAACATTGTCTGGTATTGCTTTCGCAGTACCGGTGGCTCATATCGAACCGCTGTCAATATTAGACAAGCCCGCGCATTATACGTAAATCTCAGTTTTAAGCAAGTGCCGCGTAGATATTAATCACTCTTACGCAGATGCGAGTGCTGTTCCACTCTGCTTGTATGCACTTTCACGCGGCGTAAATTCCCTGGAAAGACGTCAGCAAAATGGATATTCGGGCATTGTGCAGGTAGCGCTACTTACCTGAGAGTCACCTCTTTCTCGCACCGGATTAGGACATGAATACTGAACTTCCCTTTTTGCTGATTTATATCTCTCTATCCGGACTGCTTGGGGTTCAGGATTTGCGTACTGGCCTATTGCCCGACAAATTCACCTGCCCTCTTCTCTGGAGTGGTCTTCTTTTTCATCAATGTTGCAACCCTTTACAGTTGTCCGATGCACTTTGGGGTGCCGTTGCAGGGTATGGTGTATTTTCTCTGTTCTATTGGGGATATCGCCTGGCATGGCACCAGGAAGGATTAGGTTATGGGGACGTAAAATTTCTCGCCGCACTTGGCGCGTGGCATCGATGGGACTCATTACCCCTGTTGATCTTACTTGCCGCCGGGCTGGCTTGCTGCATGGCAGGCGTAGCATTTATAACGCATGGAAAAAGGAAACTAAAAAACCCGCTGCCTTTTGGGCCATATCTGGCGGCTGCGGGTTTTGTTGTTGGCTGGCTAAATCTGATACAGGGCGGTTAATCGCTGACCTTAATTTGCGATTGCAGATAGTTTTGCAACCCAAGTTTTCCAATCAGATCCAACTCCGTTTCGAGCCAATCGATATGCCCTTCTTCTTCGGTCAGGATCTCAATCATCATGTCCCGACTAACGTAGTCATGAACGCTATCGGCATAAGCAATGGCTTCGCGTAAATCTTTCGCACCATCAAGCTCAAGCCGAAGATCTGATTGCAGCATCTCTTCAACATCTTCACCAATCCCCAACTTACCGAGATCTTGTAAGTTTGGGAGACCTTCTAAGAATAAAATACGCTCAATGTATTTATCAGCGTGTTTCATCTCATCGATTGATTCATGGTACTCAACATCATTGAGGCGAGTCAGCCCCCAGTTTTTAAACATACGGGCATGGAGAAAATACTGGTTGATTGCGACAAGCTCATTTCCCAATAGTTTATTGAGATAATTTATGATTTTAACATCACCTTTCATTTTATAGTCCCTCCGCTTCCACTCTTAGAGCGTAGATGGGGCTACAGGGATGTCAAAAAAAAGAGTGTGACTTAGGCGATCTCTTTAAATTCTGGCATTTGAGTTAATTCATCCTGCATGACTTCACGGGCAGCACGAATACACTTACCGCACTGATTTCCAACAGGAATAAACTTACGTAATTGCTGAAAGGACTGAGGATGAAACTGGCGAACAGCCTGACGAATTTTTTTATCACTTATCGCATTACACAAACAAACGTACATGATCGCTCCCGTTCAATTTCTGCGCAAAGTGTAAATGAGAATAGTTATGATTACAATAGCACAACGTTATTTACGCGATGGAAGAATGAACAAAAAATGCGAACAAATATGACAACGGTTAAATCACAGGTAGCAAAAAGGGCGCCTAAGCGCCCTTTTTAAGCTCAAAGCTAATTAATAAATAATTAGCTCATTACTTTAGCAACAACGCCCGCACCTACAGTACGGCCGCCTTCACGGATTGCGAAACGCAGACCGTCGTCCATCGCGATCGGGTGGATCAGGGTAACAACCATTTTGATGTTGTCGCCCGGCATTACCATCTCTACGCCTTCTGGCAGTTCGATGGTACCCGTCACGTCAGTAGTACGGAAGTAGAACTGCGGACGGTAGCCTTTGAAGAACGGAGTATGACGGCCGCCTTCGTCTTTGGACAGAATGTACACTTCAGATTCGAACTTGGTGTGCGGCTTGATAGAGCCCGGCTTAGCCAGTACCTGACCACGTTCGATTTCTTCACGCTTGATACCACGCAGCAGAACACCAACGTTCTCACCAGCACGGCCTTCGTCCAGCAGTTTGCGGAACATTTCAACGCCAGTACAGGTAGACTTGGCAGTCTCTTTGATACCAACGATTTCAACTTCTT
>NZ_JANEWL010000064.1:0-26929 GCF_028069815.1 Citrobacter sp. Awk 2 | reverse complement strand
ATATGATAAGTGTGATTGTTATATTTTAAAGGGTGTAAAATCACATGACATGGGAATATAAAGTATCGACAGGTATACTGAGCCATAACGGTGAGTTAATTGCTTATTGCTACAGTGGTGCCGGTGAATCAAAGGATAAACCGAACTGTGAACACATACGTAACAAGGGACCCATTCCTCGAGGTGTTTATTTTATTGCAGGATGGAATAATCACAAAAGCCCCTCCGCTATTATCCTTGAACCTATTGCAGGGACCAATACTTTTGGCAGAGATCATTTCGAAATTCATGGTGATAAAAAAGGGCAGCCACCGGGAACGGCATCTGCAGGGTGTATCATTATGAATGGACAAGATAAGCGCCAAACCATTTACGATTCGGGTGATACAATTCTGGTGGTAAGATAATGAAATTTATTATTATCTTCTTTCTATTTATGCTTTCGGGTGTTTCCTGCGCTGCAGAGCATACTGTACCTCAGCTTCTGCAGATGATAAATGAAAAAGGAGCAAACACCGTTGTACACGAACTTTATAATGACGATGAATCAGTATGGTGGAACCATATTATTCCTGAAATTAGCAAAGGTAATAATGACTGGTTAACGGTGGCAAGTGCTTTGGAACCCGGAGTTGATGCCAGTACTGCGGAAGATTTGCAGGGGGCGGTATCTGAAGCCATTCCACATAATCCGGCCGGTGTTCTGGCTATTCTCAACGATAAGAGACCATTGCTGACTATTGAGCAGATATGTGCATTTGCCTCTTTCCCTCAGTCAGAAGACGAAATGAATAAGCTATTTGTTAACTCCATCAGGGAAATGTATAAGATCAAAACGGCAGAAGGGAAACGGTGTATTGCGGTCATGATCAATACTGTCGAAAATTCTGTTCCCTTTAATAAGGATTTATAAATGGCTATCCCTGGATATATGTCACTAATCGATGATGCTGGTAATGTTATCAAAGGTAGTGTGATGGTAAAAGACCGTGAAAATCAGATCGAGGTTTTAGGTTTGTATCATAATGTGAGTTACAACTCTGACTTGCATAATGGAAGAGTGTTGAGTAAACGTCAACATCGTCCATTTTTAATTGAAAAGGAAATTGATGCTTCTAGTGTGCTTTTGTATAAAGCATTAAGTACCGGAGAAACATTAAGGAAAGCGGCTATTGATCTCTATCGAATAAATGATGCTGGTCAGGAAGAGGTCTATTTTACGATAACCCTGGAAGATGTGAAAGTCGTTACGATTTTTTCACTGATGCACGATGTTAAAGATACTTATTACGAAAAACAGACCCATCTTGAACTTGCCCAGTTCCGCTACAAGAAGATTACCTGGCACTATCATGATGGGAATATAGTCCACTCTGATGATTGGGATTATCGCTTAGGGTCTTGAGTAAATGGCTCAGGATAAAATGATGTCACCCTGAGCCGTAATGCAATCAATACACGGCGCTTATACACCTGAGCGCCGTCTGGCATCTGAGAAGTTATCCCTGCTTGCGCGGCCTCGCTGAAATCACGTCGATAAACTCCTGCACCTGCTGTTGTTTACGTGCGGACAGCTTGCACACCCGACGCAGCGACTGCAATAACGAGGGTTCTTCCGGCTCCGGCAGTTTTGTCGTTAGCACAATACAGCCTGGTATCACTCTGATATCGAATTTGCAGCCGGTGGCGAAACCGGCGGCTTCCAGCCACTGGCCTTTCATAATAATTGCCGGAACATGCGTGTAATCCGGATAACGACTCGCATAAGTCACGGTGCCCAGACGATTATTTGCCGGGGAGACTTCTGGATCGGTGAATTCTGCAATAGAATGCGGGGTAGTCATGATGGCTATTCTCGTTAAATAGTGATTGTGATTAGCGAGGCGCTCGTGTTGCAGCACGGGCGTCTTGCGATAAATAACACCTGTAAATTTACCCAGTAAATAAAAATAAAGCCAGCTAAAAATAGACAATAATAAACACGTAACTGGAAATATTGATGAGAAATATAAATCACGCCGGATAAGCTATCCGGCAATAATCAAAACCTTAAGCAGGCAACGCGAAATGACCCGTCGCCATATCAAACATCAGGCGGGCAAAGCCCTTAGCGCACTGCGGGTTCGATAAATACTGCAGCATAAATTCTTGTCGCGCTTCGTCGCTGTCCATCACCGCGTCGTCCACTGCTTTGAAAAAACCACCTAATATTGCCTGCTCAGGGCTGTTATTTTTTATTTGTTTCATCACGGTTTCATTCTCAGTGATTTTATTAAACACGGTCATTGCGCTGCTGAGCATATCTTTATCCGTCAGATGATCGGTGATAAATAGCTCATTCATTCGCGATAAAATATGCGACAGAAATTCCTCTTTCTTGTCCTTTGGTTTTGCCGTACCCACATCGTTACTGGGATCAAGCGTATATTCCGCAGCATCTTCCTGTAATTTCAGATGCTGTTCGTGGATCTTCGATAAGCGATAGTGGCTCATCTCCACGTTGCTGAGATCGATCTCATCTTCCTCCAGTCGCTGTTCGTGCAGCAAAGGTCTTAAATGGCGGGCGAACAAGCTGAGCTTTTCCAGATCTTTGTCATCGTACTCGACGATCTGCGACATAAACTCGTAGAAGCGCACAAAGCTGCCGAGATCCTTCTTGAAAATCTCCAGCCGATCTTTTTCCTGCTTACAGGCTTTAAAGCTGTTTTCGGCATTGGTGATCAGCACTACATCACCGGTTTTTTTGGTTCTTTCAAACATCTCTTTGGCGGTCAGATAAGCGTCGATAGCGAGGGCATAGCGCTTCTGCCAGCGCTCAACGGCCGGGCGGCAGATATTACTGATGGCGGCGTTGGATTTATTCTTTGTAAAAAACGCGTCACAGAACTGATCCACCTCGTTCCACTGGAAAATCTGGCTGGCACGCAGTTTCTCAAACAGATCAAATACCTGCTGGGGATCGCTGACGTCGGTCAGCTCGGCGGTCTGATAATAGGGCTGGAAGGCATCCAGAATATCCTGCGGCTCGTTATAAAAATCGAGCACAAAAGTGCCGGACTCCGCTTTGCCCGGATAGGTACGATTCAGACGAGAAAGCGTCTGGACGCACTCAACGCCGCCGAGGGCTTTATCGACATACATGGCGCACAGCTTAGGCTGGTCAAAACCGGTCTGGAATTTATTGGCAACCAGCATCACCTGATAATCATCGCTATCGAACGCTTTGCGCATATCCCGGCCTTTCAGCCCCGGATTCATGTTTGCTTCTGTGAACTTCTGGTTCAGTAATGCGTCGCTGTTAGGGTCGCTCCCCTGAAACTCGACTTCGCCGGAAAACGCCACCATGGCGCTGATTTTTGCATAGCGGTTTTCGGCGATGTATTTATCAAATGCCAGTTTGTAACGTACCGCTGCCTTGCGTGAACTGGTGACCACCATCGCTTTTGCCTGCCCGCCGAGCAGGTTCATCACATGCTTGCGAAAGTGCTCGACGATCACTTTCACCTTCTGCGAGACGTTGTAATCGTGCAGCGTGACCCATTGGTTTAGCCTGACCTTGGCCCGATTGCTGTCCACTTCGCGGTCTTTATCTTCCAGCTTTTGCAGCAGCTGATACGCCACTTTATAGCTGGTGTAGTTTTTCAGCACATCAAGAATAAAGCCTTCCTCAATGGCCTGACGCATGGTGTATACGTGGAATGCCGCCGGTTTGTTGGTGGCCGATGCCGGTTCGCCTGGGTGCGGGAGGCGACCAAAAAGCTCCAGCGTTTTGGCCTTCGGTGTGGCGGTGAACGCATAATAGTTCAGATTGCCGCTGTTGCGACGCGCGGCAATGGTGGCGTTGAGGCTGTCCTCTGACGACAGTACCGTGTCGTCGTCCCGCTCTTCACTCATCAGCACTTCTTTTAGCTGCCGTGCCGTGGATCCGCTTTGCGACGAGTGCGCTTCGTCGGCAATCACCGCGTATTTACGCTGCTTCAGGCTGACGCTGTTTTCAATCGCTTTCAGTACGAACGGGAAGGTCTGAATGGTGACGATAATAATCGGCTGCGAGTGTTCCAGCGCGCTGGCCAGCTTTTCCGACTTGGAGCCATCGCCCTCTTTATTATTTATACGCCCGACCACGCCGTCGGCATGTTCGAACTGGTAGATGGTGTCCTGCAGCTGATCGTCGAGCACCGTGCGATCGGTAACCACAATAACTGAGTGAAATAGCTTCTCGCCGCTGTCATCATACAGGCGAGACAACTGGTGCGCAGTCCAGGCGATGGAGTTCGACTTGCCGGAGCCAGCGCTGTGCTGAATCAGATATTTGTTACCGGTCCCCTCGAGCGCCGCGGCCTGCAGTAGTTTGTTGACCACATCCCACTGGTGATAGCGCGGGAAGATCAGACTCTCTTTTTTGTACTTCTGTCCGTTCCAGTCCTCTTTCTCTTCGATTTGCAGATGCGCAAAGCTGGCGAGGATTTTCAGCAGGTTATCCGGCTGCAGTACTTCATTCCACAGATAGTCGGTCGCATAGCGGCCCGCGTCTTCCGGGATGTCATTGCCCGCGCCGCCTACTTTTGTGCCTTTGTTGAACGGCAGGAAGAAGGTATCGTCGCCCGCGAGTTTGGTCGCCATATAGACGTCGAACTGGCTGACGGCGAAGTGCACCAGCGCCCCGCGCTTAAAGGTCAGCAGCGGCTCGGGCTTATTGGTGACCGGATCTTTCGGCAGCCGAGTTTTCTTATACTGCGTGATGGCGTTCTGTACCGCCTGCTTAAACTCGGATTTCAACTCCAGCGTGGCAACCGGCAGACCGTTGATAAACAGCACCAGATCGATACGCCAGCGTTTCGCTTTCAGTTCATTGTCATCGGCTGCGTTGGTGTAAGGGCTGTAAACCAGCTCCGGCACGATACGGCAGAGATTCTGCCGATAGCGCGTGAGGGTGTCCGGGTTGAGGGTGTGTTCTGGCTTAAACTGACAGAGAAAAAAGCGGGCGTTGCGGATCTTCAGACCATGACGCAGTACGCCGAGCGTGCCCCAGCTGCGCGACAGCATATCGGTGGCGTTGATGTCGGCTTTTTGCAGTTGAGTAACCAGGTTATCGAGAAAATGACGTTCGGTGTCGTTGGGGTAAACCTTCGCAAACTTTTCCCACTCCTGCGGCTGGGTGGTTTGCACGAATCGCAGCGTGTCCTGAACGTAGAGCGCACGTTCACGATCGTAGCCGTCGCCTTTGCCGACAATCCAGCCGTTGGCGGACATCTGGTTGATGATGTCGTTTTGCAGGTTGATCTCGCGGGTGATGTCGGGGGTCATAGGATGGCCTCCGCTTCGGCTGTGGTTTGCTCGTCTGGAGCGCGCCAGTGGCGGACGTCGATTTTGCCGGTGACGGCGGCGGAGATCAGGGCGGTACGGCGTTCTTGCATTAGTGAAATTTGAGTTGTTGCGGCGCTAATTAATTCTTCAAATTTAATACACTTAAGGTGAAGGTAACTTGCAATTTTTATTGCCTCTTCTAATGGTGGGCGGGTTATATGGATATTACCTATGACACCCATTCCTATATTTTGCTGGGTGCCAAAACTCCAATTTAACTCAATGGCAGTTTGAAAATTTTTCGAACGAAGGAAATTCAATGTGAAATATGGATGTGTAGAAGCATTACATCTTATAACTGCTAATGGCGACCATATATTAAATTCAGTATCAGTTTCTACAATTGCTGTGACTCCAGTAGTTGCTCCTGATTTTACCATGTAAATATCATTTATCCGTGGGCTATATTTTTTACTGAATCTAATGTTGTCTTTATGGGAAATAAATGCCCGTTGTTTTGAAAAATCGATTTTACCTGATGATATAGCCTCGGCTGAAATGAAAGGGATACCTTCATCTAGAAAGACTGGTGTTTCATGTGGGCCATCAGTAATAGGTATACTAACAATATTTTTTATTGCGCAGATTACCCAATCTTGTGGAATTTTTCCCAACCACTCGACACCAGAATCTTTCATCGGTACATCAGGATTTAGCCCTTTGGTTACCGCATGGCTAATTACTGCCTGACGTTTTTCTTTTAGGAGTTCAATAAGCTGTTGTTGTTTCTCTATAAGCTTGTCGATTCTTATAGTTTCGTGGTCAAGAAAACTGAATATTTTGTGCTGCTCACTCTTACTTGGTAAAAGGAGTTCAATATTTCTGAACTCATCAGGGTCTAAGTCCCATTGATTTATACGAATCCCCTTGGAGCGGCTTAAATATTGGGTGATGTAAATCGGGTTACGAAGTAAATAATGTACGTACCTTGGGTGTGCCTGTTCGAAAAATATTTTATTTGGTTGGTAAACAAAATATGCAGGGCTAACGATACCTTCATATTCTGAGATTGCGATAGATCCCTGCCAAGCTTTCATCTTGTTCATCACTAGATCATCTGGTTCAACTAGTTGATAAGGCGATAAATCCTCTGAGGGTTTGTTATTATTATCATCTCTACTAGATTTCGGTATAACACCATAATCCCGATAAACGGAAAGTAATTCCTTTTCTGCGTATCCAGTTCGTTTATTTCTGGAAAATAACCTAGCTATAGATACTGTTTTCCAATGAGCAGGTATCTCCCCCAGCCACTCTACCCCAGAATCTTTATATTCCGAATACGCCTTATATTTCGCCATCAGGAGTGTACCTCCCGCAGCAGCTGCATAATCTCGGCGCTTACCGCATCCAGGTTAGCATCAATCTCTTCCAGCGATCGCGGCGGCGTATACACATAGAAATGACGATTAAACGGGATCTCGTAACCGACAATGCCGATCTCGCCATCAATCGCGTCGCGCTTATCGGCATTGATCCACGCATCCGCCACGTGCGGCAACACTTCCGCCTTGAAGTAGCCCTCGATCAAATCGCTGGTGGAAACGGCGGGATTGAGCGGCACGTTTTCGTTATCACGCAGATCGCCGTCCTGCTCAAATTCGACTACCTGACCATGATAGGCAAACGCGCCGTACAGCGGTTGGGCGTCTTCTTTTAATACCTTTTTTACCACCGGTGCAGCGTCCGGGTTTTTGCGGGTAACGGCATCGATAAACTGCTTGTTCTCTTTGGCATCCAGCTTCACACCGGCGGTTTTAAGCGCGCTTTTTAAGTCAATCTGGAACTGATTGAAATCATCGCTGACGCCGGAAATGCCGCCAGGCTTATCGCCAAACGCGGCCTGAATATGCCGGGCTTTTTCCATTAATCCGCGCTGGGCCAGCCACAGCTTGCCGTCGAGCAGATCTTTGATTTGCTTCTCTTTCTGCTCGGCAAATTCGGCCTTGATTATGGCGCGGGCTTCGGTTTCTAACACAGAGAAATCGCCGTAGTTGTCCGTATGCCAGTGGGCGGCAAACGCGGCAAACAGGCATTCCATCGGCGCGTTAAACGGTTTTGGCGCGAAACGTAAAGTGGCGATGGCCTCATCGGTAATTTGTGCCGACAGGCGTAGCGGGCGTTCAATGGTCAGGCGACGATAGCCAAAATCGGTGCTGTTGAAGAGTTTGCTGGCGAAGGTTTTCGGCGCTTCGTTTTTCGCGGTTGTAGACTGACGACCACGACCAGATTTTTGCTCTGGTGCTTTTTCCAGGCCCAGTGCTTCCAGCGTGGTGGTCTCTATCGCCTCAAAATCGCCGAAGGTTTGGGTCATGAGACGGATATCGTCTTCACCCATCAGATTACGCTTTGAACCCAGCGACTTGCGCATTTTGCCGCACAGGTTGCTGCCATCAATAAGCTGGACTTTGCCTTTGCGCTCCGGCGCTTTCTTGTTGGAGAGGATCCACACGTAGGTGGCGATGCCGGTGTTGTAGAACATATCGGTTGGTAGGGCGATGATGCTTTCCAGCAGGTCAGCTTCGAGGATGTAACGGCGGATCTCGCTTTCGCCGCTGCCTGCGCCGCCGGTAAACAGCGGGGAGCCGTTAAGGATGATGCCGATGCGCCCGCCGCCGCTGTGGGCATCGCGCATTTTGCTGATCAAATGCAGCAGGAACAGTAAGGATCCATCGGAGACGCGAGGCAGGCCGGGGCCAAAGCGTCCGTCAAAACCTTTCTGTGCGTGCTCGTCGCCGATCTCGCCTTCGATCTTTTTCCAGTCCACACCAAACGGCGGGTTGGAGAGCATGTAATCGAATTTCTCGGCGGGTAACTGATCGTTTGAAAGCGTATTGCCGAGCTTGATGCGGCTGACGTCCTGGCCTTTGATCAACATATCGGCCTTACAGATAGCGTACGATTCCGGGTTTAGCTCCTGGCCAAAAGCGCGCATCACCGCATTGGGGTTGAGTTCGTGCAGATATTCCATCCCGGAGGAGAGAAAGCCGCCAGTTCCCGCCGTTGGGTCGTAGATGGTGCGGATAATACCGTCTTTGGTGAGCGCGTCGTCGTCGCCGATGAAAACCAGTGAAGTGGTCAGGCGTACGATATCGCGCGGAGTGAAATGCTCACCTGCGGTGTCATTAGAGCCTTCCGCAAAGCGGCGGATTAACTCTTCAAACACCAGACCCATATCATGGTTCGAAATGTCCTTCGGGCTTAACTCTGCGGTTGCAAACTTTTGCACCACCTTATACAGCAAGTTGGCCTCTTCCAGTTGGCCGACAAACTCGCTGAACTTGAAGTGTTCGAAAATCTCACGGGCATCGGTGGAGAAAGACTGAACATATTTCTCCAGATTGGCCTTGATGCCGTTTTGCCCCATCTTGCTGAGGTCCATTGGCGAGGTGTTAAAGAACGTCAGGCCATCTGCGGCGCGCAGGAGCATCTTCTCTTGCGCTTCTTCCGGCAAATTGAGTGCTTTAATTTTTTCTGCCTGAGCAAGTACGGCCTCTTTGCTGTCTTCGAGTACGCACTCCAGTCGGCGCAGCAGGGTGAAGGGGAGAATAATGCGGCCATATTGTGATTGTTTAAAATCGCCGCGCAGCAGGTCGGCGACCGACCAAAGAAAAGCGGCCGTCTGGGTGAAATTTCCTGATGTCATAAATACTGTCCAGGCCTCTGTGAAGAGGCTTATTTTTTCTTCGAGTGGATAGTCTCCTTTTTACCAGAAATTTGTAAGTTGATCATTTATAACGAATTTTTATAATTTATAGTGATCATTTACCGCTAAAGATCATTTTAATGAATGTTTTTTGGAGAGAGGAAAAACAGCATTCTCGCTCTGCAAGAATGCGATAAACGATTGGGGAGATATGCCGGATGGCGGCTGCGCCTTATCCGGCCTACGGGAAGCGGAACTTGTAGGCCCGGTAAGCGCAGCGCCACCGGGCAATTCAGCAGGAGATTACTTCTTTAATCCCGCAAACGCGGCTCGGATCTCGTCTTCCGGCAGATTAATACCGATAAACACCAGTTGGCTGTGCGGCTGTTCGTCGCCCCACGGGCGGTCCCAGTCGGCGCTGTACAGGCGCTGGACGCCCTGGAACAGCAGGCGATTCGGTTCGCCGTCAATCCACAGCATACCTTTGTAACGCAGCAGCTTCTCGGCGGATTCCAGCAGTAGGTTTTCCATCACCCGCGACACGTCGCTGATGTTGACCGGGTAATCCAGCTCGACGACGATCGAGGAAATATCGTTTTGTTTGTCGGCAATAAAGTGGAAGCGCGGTTTGGCGCTGACCACGTTTTCCTCCAGCATAAAACCGTTGGTGTCGAACAGCAGGGAGAGGTCGATATCGCCATGGGTAACGGTATACACCGGGGCGCGGGCGTTGATGCGCGCCAGGCGCTCACACAGTTTCTCGCTTTCACCGGCGACGTCGGTTTTGGTCAGCAGGATGCGGTCAGCATAGCCGACCTGCGACTGGGCGATGGTGAACTGGTTCATCTGCTCGTCGGCATGTACTGCATCCACCAGCGCAATCACACCGTCCAGCAGGTAGCGCTCGCAGATCACTTCATGGGAGAAAAAGGTCTGGATAATCGGGCCGGGGTCGGCCATGCCGGTGCACTCGATCACCAGACGGTCAAAATTGATCGCGCCTTTGTCGAGGTTGTCGAGCAGATCTAACAGCGCATCTTCCAGCTCACTGGAGCGGGTACAGCAAATGCAGCCGTTGGTCAGGGTTTTGATCTGTGTGGCGCGGTCACCAATCAATTGATCGTCCACCGAGACTTCGCCGAATTCGTTTTCGATCACGGCAATCTTGTACCCGTGCTGCTCGTTGAGAATATGGCGCAGCAGGGTGGTTTTACCCGCGCCAAGAAAACCGGTGAGTAGGGTAACTGCAATCGGGGTCATTCACTTCTCCTTCTAACAGCAACTGCTTCCGCCGCTACCGTAGCGGGCTTCCTGGCGCTCGCGGAAGAATTCTTCGTAGGTCATGTACGGCTTATCGGGATGATTGGTCTTCATGTGTTCGACGTAGTTGTCGTAGTCCGGAATGCCAATCAGCATCTTCGCCGCCTGACCGAGATACTTTTTTGCCTGACCTAAAGTACCAAACATTCTATCGTCCTGTTAATGAATAAAGCCGGATGGCGGCTTACGCCTTATCCGGCCTACGTTAAGTGCATTTTGTAGGCCGGGTAAGCGTGCGCCACCCGGCTTCAGGTTAGTGGTGTGAAGAGGTCTTCACGCCGCCTTCCGGCACCGGTACATACGGTGTTTCTTTATCAGAGCGACCGTTGATGGTGCGGGCTTTCTGCCAGGTACGGAACCCGTAGAAAATGATGCTGTACACCACCACCAGGAACAGAATACTCAGGCCTGCGTTGGTGTAGTTGTTGATGACGATATGGTTCATGTTGGCAATCTGCTGTGCGGTCAGTTCGCCACCGTTGGCAATCTTCTCTTTGTACTGATTCGCCATGAAGAAGAAGCCTTCCATCTGCGGGTTGGTGCTGAACAGTTTCAGACCCAGCGCCCAGGTGGTGCAGATCAGCAGCCATACTGCCGGAACCACGGTCACCCAGATGTATTTGGTGCGCTGCATTTTAACCAGCACCACGGTGCCGAGAACCAGCGCCACGGCAGCCAGCATCTGGTTAGAGATACCGAACAGCGGCCACAGGCTCTTCACGCCGCCCAGCGGGTCAACCACGCCTTGATACAGCAGATAACCCCACAGGCCGACGCAGCCCGCAGTGCCGACGACACCGGCAACCAGGGAGTCAGTTTTCTTCAGGAACGGCACGAAGTTACCCAGTAAATCCTGCAGCATAAAGCGGCCAGAACGGGTACCTGCATCCAGTGCGGTCAGGATGAACAGTGCTTCGAACAGAATACCGAAGTGGTACCAGAAGCCCATGTCAGCCATTGGCAGGACTTTGTGGAACACGTGAGCAATACCGACAGCCAGCGTTGGTGCGCCACCTGCACGGTTCAGAACGGACGGTTCACCGATGTCTTTCGCGGTTTGCAGGATCTGCTCAGGCGAAATGACGAAGCCCCAGGAGCTGACGGTTGCCGCCGCATGTGCGGTAACGTCTTTCAGTTGCGCCATAATCAGTGGTGCATTTTCACCCCCCATTTCATGCAGGTTCGGCATGGTGATGCCAAGGCCCGCAGGTGGGGTGTTCATTGCGAAGTACAGACCCGGTTCGATGATGGAAGCAGCAACCAGCGCCATAATTGCGACGAAGGATTCCATCAGCATCGCGCCGTAACCGATAAAGCGCGCGTCAGTTTCACAGGCCAGCAGTTTCGGTGTGGTACCGGAAGCAATCAGCGCGTGGAAGCCAGATACCGCACCACACGCGATGGTGATGAACAGGAACGGGAACAGCGCACCTTTCCACAGCGGACCCGTACCATCAACATACTGGGTCATTGCCGGCATTTTCAGTTCCGGGTTGAGGATAACAATCCCCACTGCCAGACCGACGATAACGCCAATTTTCAGGAAGGTCGCCAGATAGTCGCGCGGCGCGAGGATCAGCCATACTGGCAGCAGCGCGGAGATAAACGCGTAACCGATCAGGGTGAAGGTAATGGTGGTGTCTTTAAAGGTCAGCGCCGGGCCCCAGTACGGGTCGTGTGCAATCACACCGCCGAAGTAGATAGAAGCAACCAGCAGCACAATACCAATCACCGACACTTCACCCACACGTCCTGGGCGCAGGAATCGCATGTAGATCCCCATAAATAGCGCGATAGGTACGGTTGAGCAGACGGTGAACACACCCCACGGGCTTTCTGCCAGCGCTTTTACCACGATCAACGCCAGTACCGCGAGGATGATGATCATGATTAAGAAGCAGCCGAACAGCGCAATGGTTCCCGGTACCGGGCCCATCTCTTCTTTGATCATCTCACCCAGAGAGGCGCCGTTACGGCGTGAAGAGATAAACAGCACCATGAAGTCCTGCACCGCACCAGCCAGTACCACGCCGGCCAGCAGCCACAGCGTACCGGGCAGGTAGCCCATCTGCGCGGCCAGTACCGGCCCAACCAGCGGACCTGCACCTGCGATAGCAGCAAAGTGGTGACCGAACAACACGTTACGGTTGGTTGGTACGTAGTTCAGACCATCATTGTTGATGACCGCCGGCGTGGCACGCGTCGGGTCAAGTTTCATCACCTTTTGAGCGATGTAGAGACTGTAGTAACGATAGGCCACCAGATAAACGGAAACAGAGGCGACCACGATCCACAGGGCGCTGATGTGTTCACCCCGACGTAATGCCACTACCGAGAGGCAGAATGCACCGATGATTCCGAGAATTACCCAGGGTATGTGCTTGAATATCTTTTTCGTATCCATAGTAAAACCTAATAATTGGCCGAGGCCGCTGGGGGGTTGATTGTGTGTTTGAGGAGATAAGTTGACTGCTATGTTGGGAGGATCTTGCCAGAGAGTTACGCGCGTAAAGTAAGGTAAATAAGTGAGTGGTTGTATGTCAGCTTAAGCGGTCCCAAGTGTCAGTGAGCGGTTCCTGGTGCTGGTGAGTGGGGATAATTATGTGATTGAGATCACTGATAAACGCCTTTAGATCCTGGGTTGACTGCGGACATCGACGAATCGTCGATGCTGAGATCGATTCAGTTAGCACGAATTCCATAAAGTTTTCCCTTTCCAGGCCGAAAATTCTGACATCTGTCTAGCGGAAAGAGAAAACATGTTAAAACGAATGAAGATTGTTACCAGCTTACTGCTGGTATTGGCGCTATTTGGCGTTTTACAACTGGCCTCGGGCGGGTTGTTCTTTAACTCACTTAAGAATGACAAAGAGAACTTTACCGTTCTGCAAACCATTCGCCAGCAGCAGTCTGCGCTGAATGCCACCTGGGTTGAACTGCTGCAAACGCGAAACACCCTTAACCGGGCGGGTATTCGCTACATGATGGATCAGAGCAATATCGGCAGCGGTGCGACCGTTGCTGAACTGATGCAGGTAGCGAGCACGGCGCTGAAACTGACGGAAAAAAACTGGGCGGTCTATGAGTCTCTCCCGCGTGACCCGCGTCAAAGTGATGCCGCTTTCCAGGAGATCAACCGCACCTATAACATCTACCATGGTGCGCTGGCGGAGCTGATCCAACTGTTGGGTGAAGGGAAGATCAACGCATTCTTTGATCAACCGACGCAAAGCTATCAGGATGGTTTTGAGAAGCAATATGTCAATTACATGCAGCAGAATGACCGCCTGTATGACATTGCAGTTGAAGATAACAACAGCTCTTACAGCCAGGCGATGTGGGTACTGGCGTGCGTGCTGATTACCGTGCTGGCGGCGATTGTCGCGGTCTGGTTCGGTATTAAACTTTCTCTTATTTCTCCGATGAACCGTCTGATTGACAGCATTCGTCATATCGCTAGCGGCGATCTGGTAAAGCGCATTGATGTGGAAGGGTCCAACGAGATTGGGCAACTGGCAGAAAGCCTGCGTCATATGCAGGGTGAGCTGATGAATACCGTGGGTGATGTGCGTAATGGCGCTAACGCTATCTATAGCGGTGCCAGCGAGATTGCGATGGGTAACAACGATCTCTCTTCACGTACCGAGCAGCAGGCTGCATCTCTGGAAGAAACCGCGGCCAGCATGGAACAGCTGACGGCCACCGTGAAGCAGAACGCCGAAAACGCCCGTCAGGCCAGCCATCTTGCGCTGAGTGCCTCAGAAACGGCGCAGAAAGGCGGAAAAGTGGTGGATAACGTGGTGCAAACCATGCGTGATATCGCTTCCAGTTCGCAGAAAATTGCCGATATTATCAGCGTGATCGACGGCATTGCCTTCCAGACCAACATCCTGGCGTTGAACGCTGCAGTAGAAGCTGCGCGTGCAGGTGAGCAGGGACGTGGGTTTGCGGTGGTGGCGGGTGAAGTCCGTAACCTGGCCCAGCGCAGTGCGCAGGCTGCCCGCGAAATTAAAAGCCTGATTGAAGATTCAGTAAGTCGTGTCGATGTGGGTTCAACACTGGTAGAAAGCGCCGGTGAAACCATGGATGAGATCGTTAATGCGGTGACCCGTGTGACCGATATCATGGGTGAAATCGCTTCTGCTTCTGATGAACAGAGCCGTGGTATCGACCAGGTGGGCCTGGCCGTTGCTGAGATGGATCGCGTGACGCAGCAGAACGCCTCGCTGGTGGAAGAATCCGCTGCTGCCGCTGCCGCATTGGAAGAACAGGCCAGCCGTCTGACTCAGGCCGTTGCGGTGTTCCGTATTCAGCATGATCAACAGCGTGCTCGCGATGTTGCGACCGCAAAACCCGCGCCAGCAACCGTACAGCCACGCAAAGCCGCGGTAGCGGATGCCGGTGATAACTGGGAAACGTTTTAAGCCTGTGATGCCGGATGGCGCTGTCGCTTATCCGGCCTACGGGGAAAGGTTACGTAGTTGCCGGATGGTGCTGGCGCTTATCGGGTCTACGGGGGAAAGGTTACGTAGTTGCCGGATGACGCTGGCGCTTATCGGGCCTACGGGGGAAAGGTTACGTAGTTGCCGGATGGCGCTGGCGCTTATCCGGCCTACGGGGAAAGGTTACGTAGTTGCCGGAAGGTGCTGGCGCTTATCCGGCCTACGGGGGAAAGGTTACGTAGTTGCCGGATGGCGCTGGCGCTTATCCGGCCTACGGGGAAAGGTTACGTAGTTGCCGGATGGTGCTGTCGCTTATCCGGCCTACGGGGAAAGGTTACGTAGGCCCGATAAGGCGTAGCTGCCATCGGGCAATTAGCGCAATATCAGGCGCATGGCGCAGCGTGATTCAAACGCCAGGCCGTGCGCTGCTTCTTCTTCTCTTTTCTGGCGCAGTGGTGTAGAAAGCGCCTCATCTGTCAGCATCTCAAACCCCAGACCGGCGTAGAAGGGCGCGTTCCATGGCACATCGCGAAAGGTGGTCAGTGTGAGTGATGCATACCCTTTTTCCCGCGCCTGTTCAGCGACGTAGCGAATCAACCCCCGACCAATCCCTTTCCCCTGCCAGCCCAGATGCAGAGAAACTTCAGCAATAAACAGCGATGATGCAATCGGTTCTGCCAGCAAAAAGCCAACGGGAGAGTTGTCTGCCAGTGCCAGCCAGCTCATCTCGTTGTCAACATAGTGCTGATGTTGGGAGAGCGTAACGGTGTGACCATCGGCGAGCCATGCCAGTGAAGGAATGCGCAGGAAGCGCTGTCCTGCGGAGTGTTCGATGTCTGGCAGGATTGGGGTATCGACCTGGGTTGTGGGGCGGAAAGTGATTTTCATGGAGGCAGTATAGCGGGCTTTGGCGCAGGTCCGGTAATGTACGATTACCGGACCCTTACAGAGCATCACTCCTGACGTGGGTCGCTGATTGGCTGACGAACCAGGAAGATATAGGCGAGCGCGCCTACCATGGTGACGCAACCGCAGATGATCAGCGCCAGGCGGAAAGAGTTGGTGGTATCCACAATAAAGCCGGTAACGATCGGCGCGAAGGACGCGCAGATAAAGCTGGCAAAGTTCTGGATACTGCCCACGGAGGCGGTCATACGTGAGGCAACAGCGACGTGGATCAGCCCCCAGCAGGAGGTGCCGGCGAAGTGAATGCAGAACAGCGCCATACCGATCAGGAGTACCGCAGCCATTGATGTTGTTGCCTGTGGCACGACAAACGTGAAGGCAGCGGAGCAGAACATCCCGGCGATAATACAAATCTTCCGACTCTTAATCGGCGCCATACCGCCTTTCACCAGCCAGTCGGTGACAAAACCGTTGATCAACATCCCGGCTGCGCCAAACAGGAACGGGATCGCCGCCATTAATCCGGTGCTTTTTAAATCCAGGTTGTAGGACGTTTGCAGATAACCAGGCAGCCAGGCCAGATATAACCATGCCGTGTAGTTGATACCGCTAAAGCCCAGCATCATGCCCCACATGGTGCGGTTGCGGAACAGGCTGCGCCATTCGGCAAAGCTCAAAGGATCGCGACGCGCGTTGACACTGCCGGCGTTCAGGTACGCCTGCTCGGTGGCGCTCAGTTCAATCTGTTCGCGGTTGCGGTACAGCATGTACCAGCCGATAGCGAGGAAAATACCCAGCACACCGATGGTGATGAACATCCAGCGCCAGCCCATGACCAGCATCATGGCAGCCAGAATTGGCGGACTAATGGCCACCCCGATCGTTGACGCGGCGTTGAATAACCCCATCGGACGACCGCGTTCTTTGATGTTAAACCAGTCGTTGATGACCTTTACGCCACATGGGTTCATTGGTGCTTCACCAATCCCCATCCCAATACGTACCAACACAAACTGGGTGAAGCTGTGCACCATGCCAGACATCGCCTGGAACAGCGACCAGAAGAACATCCCCAGTCCCAGCATGATGCGCGGACCTTTACGATCCAGCAGCGGGCCGCAGGGAAGTTGCGCAATACCATATGCGAGAGAAAAGACCGACAGCAGCACGCCGATTTGTGTGGCGCTGAGTCCCAGTTCTTCGCGAATAGTTAAGTTTGCTACCGACAGTGAACTGCGGTCGAGGTAATTAATCACCGCAGCAAAAAATAATAAAATCATTGCTGTGGTCTGAATGCGCTTTATTCGACTACTGCGTTGCACCATGCCTTCTGGCGGAACATTAATATCCGCAGATGACGAGGTGCCAAACGAAGAACTCGGGTCGAGGGTAATATTATTTTTTTCCACGCCGGACTCCTGAACCTCAATAATTTATTTTTACACAGTGATTGGCTGTGCTGTATTGAAAAAGTACCGGTGATAAATCAATTTTTTCATCACCGCTCACGAAAGTTTTTTAATGCAGTCGACTTAGCGTGAGCATAGGCAAGAGGTATTTTTCTGGCGTTTTTATTTTTATAAAACCGTGCTCCCGGTAATGGTTTGCTGTTTTTAATCTGTTCTTAATAAGCATTATGGCAACGTTGGTTGATGGAGCGAATCATCGATTGTTTGGCTGAATTCAAATGGTTACAAAGCGCCAGGGTAGCATCCAGGTCACTGCGGCAAATCAGCGCGCTGAGGATGGTCATATGTTCATCGATGGCAATGATATTGCGTTGCTTGAGGTCGCTTTCATCCCACTGATAGTGGAAGTGGAAAATCACAGAAATAATCTCAAGTGACTGATTAAAAAATATATTATCGGCTGCGGAAAGCAGTAGGGCATGGAATTCCCGGTCCAGTTGCGAGAACATGCGAAAACTGCTGCCGATGCTGTCACGCAGTATCCGGTGGCGCTCCAGCAGCGTTTTGGCCTGCAGCCAGCGAGGATCATCGTCAGGCAGGTTGAGGAAATGTTGCAGAGAGTGAGTCTCCAGCATTTCTCGTAGTTCGAACAACTGCTCGGCGTAGGCCTGATCGAACTGCTTCATGCTCCACTGACCGCGCTTTTCATTTTTAATCAGATTGTAACGCTCGAATTTTAAAAGATATTCCCGTACAACGACCGGACTGACTCCTGCGGCTCTGGCCAGTTGCAGCTCAGAGAAGCTTTCACCCGCACGCAGTTGGCGCTGGTTAATCATGGTGAAAAACGCCTGCTCAAAAATCCGGTTTTGCTCGGTCATGGATGCTGTAGTACACGAAAAACCGTCATCATGGTTCGGTTTACGTACGATCACGTAGTGGCTACCGACTTGCGTCAGTACGCCGCATTCACCTAAATGGCTCAGCATGTGGCGCACGGTGGTCCGGCTGATGTTGTACATTTCTGCCAGTGCGCTTTGCGAAGGCAAAGGGGAAGGGATATGACCACGCGCCATATCATCAATTATTTGGTTAATCACATTGTGGCGTAAGTTCTGCGAACGGCTCATGGCTTCTCCTTTTTGCCTATTAAAACCCGATTTAAAACATTTTTATGCGTTGAGATTCACAGATTATGTTTCCGCTTTCTCCGGTGTTTTTATTTTCGTTGATATCTGAGGCAACAAAAAAACAGGAGAGCAGAGTCATGTCTACGATGAATACGTTGATTTGCCAGGAACCTAAAAAATTAGTCTGGAAAGAACGCGAAATACCTATTCCGGGTGAGGGTGAAGCATTAATTAAAATTAAATCCGTAGGGATTTGCGGAACGGATATTCATGCCTGGGGCGGGAACCAACCTTTTTTCAGCTATCCACGTGTGTTAGGCCATGAAATATGTGGGGAAATTGTCGGGCTGGGGAAAAATATACAAGATCTGAAAAATGGTCAGCAGGTAGCTGTTATTCCTTACGTCGCGTGCCAGCAGTGTCCGGCGTGCCAGAGCGGGCGTACCAACTGCTGCGAGAAGATTTCGGTGATTGGTGTGCACCAGGATGGTGGCTTTAGCGAGTACTTATCCGTTCCGGTAACGAATCTACTGGATGCACAGGGGATTGATCCGCATGCCGCGGCATTGATCGAACCTTATGCCATTAGCGCCCATGCGGTGCGTCGGGCGGCGGTGGTACCTGGCGAACATGTTCTTGTTGTCGGTGCAGGTCCGATTGGTCTCGGTGCCGCGGCGATCGCCAAAGCAGATGGTGCGCAGGTGGTTGTTGCGGATACCAGCCCAGCACGCAGAGAGCATGTGGTTTCCCGATTAGGGCTTCCGGTTATCGATCCGTCCGCTGCAGATTTTGATGCGCAGTTACGCACACAGTTTGGCGGTTCGCTGGCGCAAAAAGTCATTGATGCTACGGGGAATCAGCACGCGATGAACAACACGGTGAATTTGATTCGCCACGGCGGCAGCATCGTTTTTGTCGGGCTGTTCAAAGGTGATTTACAGTTCTCCGATCCCGAATTCCACAAGAAAGAAACCACCATGATGGGCAGCCGTAACGCCACACCGGAAGATTTCGCCAAAGTGGGGCGTCTGATGTCGGAAGGCAAACTGACGGCTGACATGATGCTCACGCACCGCTATGCGTTTGATACGTTGGCAGAGATCTATGAACGGGATGTGATCAACAACCGTGAGCTGATTAAAGGCGTGATTACGTTCTGATAGGGAGAGTGTGATGAAAACATTGAATCGACGTGACTTTCCAGGGCGCTGCTATCCAACACGCGTGATCCAGTTTGGCGAAGGAAACTTCCTGCGTGCGTTTGTTGACTGGCAACTGGATATCCTGAACGAGAAAACGGATCTGCAGGCGGGTGTCACTCTTGTTCGCCCGATCAATACCGACTTTCCACCGTCGTTGAACACTCAGGATGGGCTGTATACCACGCTGATTCGTGGCCTGAACGAACAGGGTGATGCAGTGAGCGAAGCGCGACTGATCCGTTCGGTCAATAACGAGATCAATCCGTATCAGGACTTTGCCGCGTATCTGGCGCTGGCGCACAATGCGGATATTCGCTTTGTGTTTTCAAATACCACCGAAGCCGGGATTAGCTATCACGCAGCCGACAAGGTTGATGATGTGCCACCGATCAGCTTTCCAGCCAAACTGACGCGTCTGCTGCTGGAGCGTTTTAACCACTTTGCTGGTGCGGTGGATAAAGGTTGGGTAATTATTCCTTGTGAGCTTATCGACTATAACGGTGAGGCGCTTAAAGCCCTGGTGTTGCAATATGCGCAGGCCTGGCAGCTTCCTCCGGCGTTTGCCGATTGGGTGGAAACAGCGAATACCTTCTGCTCCACGCTGGTGGACCGCATTGTTACCGGCTACCCACGAGAGGAGGCTGCTACGCTGGAAGAGACGCTGGGCTATCACGATGCCTTTCTCGATACCGCTGAACATTTTTACCTGTTTGTTATTCAGGGGCCAGAGTGGTTGGCCGGGGAGCTGAAACTGGCGCAGTGCCCGCTGAACATCCGCGTGGTGAGCGATATCAAGCCGTATAAAGAGCGTAAGGTTGCCATTCTAAACGGCGCACATACGGCGCTGGTGCCAGTCGCCTGGTTGTGTGGGCTGGATACCGTGGGGGAGGCAATGCAGGATGCTGACGTGCGTCGCTTTGTTGAGCAGGCAATTGGCGAGGAAATTATCCCGGTTCTGGATCTTCCGGCTGATGAACTGCGTGAGTTTGCCAGCGCCGTGAGTGGGCGTTTTCAGAACCCCTATATTCGCCATCAACTGCTTTCCATCGCGCTGAATGGCATGACAAAATTCCGTACCCGTATTTTACCGCAACTGCTGGCTGGTCAGCAGAATGGGCGCTGGCCTGTACGGTTAACGTTTGCACTTGCTGCATTGTTGGCATTTTATCGCGGGGAACGCGCGGGCGAACGCTACCCACTACAGGATGATGAGCAGTGGATAAGCCTGTATGCCAGTCTGTGGCCGCGAGTCGGCAACGATCTGACGCTGCGTGAACTGGTGGACACTGTGCTCGGCGATGCGGCTCACTGGGGGGAAGATCTTACATTGCTGCCAGGGTTAGCTGCACAGGTGACGGCAAATCTGGAAAGTATTCTGGTGCAAGGGATGCGTCAGGCAGTAAACAGTCTGGAATAAGGTTGCCATGCAGCGCCCGGTGCGGTGTTGGGCGCTGTTTTTTTTCAGACAATAACGGTGGTTAGCGGTAGGCCGATAAGCGAAGCACTATCAGCACTTCATGTCACGAGCCCTGAGCAACCACTTTGATTTCAACCATCCCGATCCCCAGCTTACGCGGCGAGTGACCCAGAATGTTGCCCTCGTTGGTAGCGACGGGATCGGGTGGGACAATCACCAGCGTGTCGGCGGATGTCGGGTTATCAAAGTGCAATATGGTTGTGCTGACATCCTGACTTAAGACCAGCGTTTGTTCCTGGTTGCCGACGCGTACGGGAATAGGGCGATTCACGTTGTCACCAAAGGCTTTCGCGGTGATAACCAGATCGAATTTCTTCGGCAACGGAGCCTTGTATTCGATTTTCACTTCTTCGCTCAGCTGTGCGTTAGACCAGCGCCCCCAGGATTCAGGGCGTGAAATTCCGCTAAACTGTTTCACCTCTTCCGGCGCGCCCGCTACGTTGAAAATGAAGCTGTCAGCTTTGTAGCGAATATCGTTATCGACAATTTTTAGTGTATCGACGTTACCTTTATAGCGTTCGATGTCGATGACCGTGTCTTTAAATGTCGTCTTCCCTTTCCAGTTGGCTTTATCGACATGCTGTACGATCTGCTGCCCGCCCAGTTGCCCCTGTGATACGCACCAGTCGGTGGAGAGTGCCAGTTCCGGTGCCCACAGCTGCGCCATTTTGTAACAACGGTCTATCCAGACAAAGTTGTCGCGCGGGGCGAAATCAGCCAACTGGAAGCGCAGCGGGGCTGAGTATTCACTTTCCGGCAGCGGTTCGACGCGCTGATCCGATACTCGGAGCAGCAGCGGCAGGCGGAAATGACTCCCTGAGAAAGAGATCATCTCTTTGTCCCGATCGATGGTGAATGTTTTCATCTCTTTCGGGAAATTCCATAAACGGATAATGTTGGGCTTCCACGCCAGCATTTTCTCTTTGATGTTCAGGAACACTTCCGATACGGATTCGCTGGACAAGCTGCTGCGTCCAAGGCCGATAAAATTATCGCCGCCCAGAATATCCAGTACGGTGGCACCGTTATCCATGGTATTACGCTTCACCGCCAGCGTATCCTGTTGCGGTTGATCGCCGCGTAGCACGAAGAACAGGTTGTTACGATCCTGCTTGTTGAGATACTTCCATGCGGTGTTGTTCATTGCCAGATGATCGGAAGAGACGACGATCACGGTATCTTTAAACCACGGTGAGGCTTTAATTTTATTAATAAACTCGGCGATATTTTCCTGGCTGCAACTGACCGCACTGAAGGACTGGTTGGTTTTACCGTCAATATCATAACGCTTACGGTTACAGCTGCGTGAGATGAAACCGTCCGGGTGATGAGTATCGACGGTCAGGGTAAACAATGAAAAACGCTGCCCTGAGCGTGACAGCTCTTCAAATTTTTTCCACGCTTCATCCAGTACGGTATCATCATAAAAGCCCCAGTCGTTACGATAAGCGGGGTCTGCAACGACCCCCTTTAACTCTTCAGCGCCGTACAGATGATCAAATCCGTGGGATTTCAGGAATACATCTTTCCCGGCAAAGCGCAGGTTTGCGCCCTGTACAAAATAGTTCTGATAACCGGAGTTCTTCAGGATATCGCCCAGACAGATATTGTTGGGGAAGAAACTGGAAACCGATGCCGAGGCGTTGCCTTCAAATGGTGCAAACAGCGGAATGCCACACTGTGAGGCGACCATGCCGGCGATGGTGTAATCCGTACCCGGCAGTTGCATGGTGTTGCTGAAATCCAGACTTTCGTTTTTCAACGTGCCGAGTTCCGGGGTCAGATCCGGGAAGGCATCGTTGTTAAAATAAGTACGCTCCAGACTTTCACCGTAGATATAAACCAGATTCAGCTTCGGATTGGGGATCGTTTTTGATGGTTCTTTGTAATAGGTCGCAAAATCGGGATCGCCATCGCGTGACTGGGATTTGACCAGTTCAGTTATTTGGTGGAAAGCCGGACTGGCATCAACGGAAGCCAGCGCCAGCAGCAGAGCCAACAGACTGTAACCGACATGATGCGGATGATGGCGACGGCGGCGCAGTATCCAGCCCAGCGTGACAAAAACGGTGGTCAGCGCCAGGGCGATCCCAACGCCCGGCAGGATATATTTTCCGATACCCGCGCCAGTCAGGCTGTTGGTCAGGGTGTACAGGACCGCATCGTTGATGCCGTCACCTGTGAAATAGTCACTGGCATACAGCGTGATGTTTAAGACAATAAAGATCCCCAGCACCGTTAACGTGGCGGCGAACCACCAGGTGTTGCGACCCGCTTTCCAGGCATAAATCAGTACCGAAGCGAGAAACAGAGTGATGGAGAGCAATTCTGACAACGGTCTATCCTCAGTAATACCAGGCAATTGCCTGGCAGGCTAATCATTTTTTGAGAGTACAATGTAATAGCGTTGTTATATTGCTGCAATTGTAGTGACATTAAATGAGGTTGTTATTCAGAATTGGTTTAGATATGCGGGTTTTTGCGGGCAATCACTACTCATTTGGTATGCAAATATTTTCGTGGAATTGATTGATGCCGCGCCGGTGGTGAAATGGCCGGGGCGCGGCATTTGTTGCATCAGGAAATGAAGTTCATACCCTGTTTTAATACCAGATCGCAGGCCTTGGTTTTGACCTTCTCGGCCAGCGGTGTGCTGCCAATGTTGCTCAGGTTAAGCTGCTGACCATCTTTGGTATTGAGCATTCCCTGAATACCATCCAGATAGTTGGTATCTTTTTTCTGCTCAGCCGTGCTCAGGCCCAGTTTATCCAGCACCTGGTTTTTGACGTTTTGCGCGTCAGTGACCGAAGCCAGTTTCTGTTTTGCACAGTATTCCAAAATCCCTGCTGCGTTATTCATGCTGCTGGACGTCAGAGACTGATTGCTGCCATTTAACAGGCTGGTCAGGGAAGAAATCGAGGAGCTGCCCTGCGAGGTGGAACTTTGTTTGCTCAGTTCGCTGGCCGCACTAGAGAGCGAATCTTGCCAGGATGCGGCAAAAACGCTGGTGGAGATGAGTGTGCTGGCGGCAACCGCGCAGCACAGCAGACGTTTGGTAGTTTTCATCATTATGTGTAACTCGTGTTATGCATTTTCAGCGCAGTATAGCGCTGGCTGTCTTAGGAGTGTTCCCAATACGCTAATACTCTTTGCCGGTGACCCGACTCCGGTAGCTTTCCCAGTTAAAGATCACCCACAGGCTGTTGCCCAGACGCATACGATCCATCACCCGTTCGCCGAGCAGTTTGTTCATTTCATCCATATTGCTGTTTGTTAACATGCCGGTTGGACGTTTAGACGACGAACGGCGATCGACAATCTGGTTGATGATCACTTTCTCGTAGCGGGATTCTGTCTGCATGCCGATCTCGTCGATCACCAGGAGATCCACATTGCTGAGATCGTTGAGCAGTTGCTCTTCACTGGTCTCACGATTGCTGAATGTCTCTTTCATCGCCGACATGATATCGGCCACGGTAATAATCAGTACCGACTTGCCGCGCAGTAGCAGTTCGTTGCAAATAGCGGCGGCAAGATGGTTTTTGCCGGTGCCGGGTTTGCCAGAGAAGATAAAACTGGCGATGTTGCCGTCAAACTCTTCAACGTATTGGCGGGCTTTGCTCAGGGCGTTCATCTGACCTTCGCACTCGACGCGATAATTCTCGAACGAGCAGTTCTGGTGTAGTGGACGGATACCGGAACGGTTGAAGGTCCTTTGCATTTTCATGGCCCGGTTTTCACGCGCCAATGCAGCGGCACGAATTTCACCTTGCTCCTTTTGCCAGGCCAGCAGCTCCTCGCCTGTTTTGAAGGCCGGCTCAACATTGGGTGGCATCATTTTTTGCAAACGTTTCATCAGGTCGCCAACGTTTTTCATCGTTATCCCCTAAAACCTGGTGGAATATGGCTGTCAGGTTCGCTGACACTGTTCACATCGCGCTTCGGCATTCCGCCATTGCTGGCCCGGCCTATTTGGATACTGCGCGCCAGTTTTTGCTGCCACTGGATATGGTGAAAGACTTTGCCTTCGGCTTGCCAGTAGGCAACAAATGAAGCCAGTTCTTCTGCGGTGACGGGCTCTCTTAGCGCCACTCCCCATAACGCCGCCTGACGCTGGAAGTCAGCATCTGGCTGCCAGTCAGCGTACATCGTAAATTTACCCATTGGCACGGCAACCGGTGCCGCTTGTGGCTCTTCATAGAATTGGGCATCTAAGGTTACATCGCTTCCCGGGCGTGACAGCTTCTCTTCAAGCGCCAGCAACTCTGCCAGTCGTGCTGGGGTTACGGCGTAAAAAGCAGGCGCATTATTGGCAAAAACAGCCACAGCGCCAGCCGCCGACTTCGCCAGCACCGCGCTGTGATCGTGTAATAAGGCGTCAATACTGATGACGTCCGGAGTCAAAATTTTGCAGGACATAATGTTTCTCAATACTGAACAACAACCGAGAAGGGACTGCTTTTATAGTAACACAGAGAAAGAGGAGAGCAGCAGATGAGGGAAGGTTCCCCCATCTGCAAAGGGGTAAACAGGTTCACTCGTTACACGCGCGGACGTTTGCGATACAGCCATAATCCTGGCACGGAAAGCCCAATTGAGAGTGCGCCTACAATTGATGATGCTTTCAGGAAGTTGGTCAGCAGGGTGATCATCAGCGCTTCGCTATAGCCGAAATGACCGATCTTTACGGCGGATATCATGGCGGTGTAGGCGGAGATCCCTGGAAACATAGGGATCACTGCCGCAACGGTGAAGACTTTCGGATGTGCCAGATACCATCGTGACCACTGGATCCCAATGCAGCCTACCAGCAATGAGGCCATAAAGGTCGACCACTCGATGTTGAATCCAGCGGTCATCATCACCATTCGGGAACCGTGTCCCAGGGCGCCTAACAACGCACACCAGGGAAGCGCCCGATGTGGAACATTAAAGACCATGGCAAATCCTACTGCCGGGATGGCAGAAAGGATCATGTCCTGTATGAGTGCAAAAATAAAATCGATCACGCCCATCCGCGAAGCCCCCATAAGGTCATAGACATCACCACGCCAATACAGGTTGCCAGCGTAAGCAGACTGGCAATCGCCCAGCGAGCGAGGCCGGTGTTAATGTGTCCTTTAAACATATCCGCAACCGAATTGATCAACGGAAAACCGGGAACCAGTAACAGCACGCTGGCGGCCATGGCTACAGTAGGCGTGTGATTAAACGTCGGTAGCGTAAGCAGCAGCCCGGATATGGTGGTTGCCACAAAAGCGGTGATACAAAAGTTGATTTGTGGATGCAAATGCCGGGAAGCCAGGATCTGGCGAATGTACATGGCGATCATGCTGGCGAAAAAGGTAATCATCGCGCCATCCCAGCCGCCGTTATTGAGCTTACAAAAGCAGGCGCAGGACAATCCGACCATGAAAGCAACCAGCCATCTGGGATAGCGCAGCGGTTTGATTTGGTTAAACCGTTTCTCTACCCCTTTTTCGTCCAGCAGATTATGTTCTGCCAAAATAACAATGTGTTGCACTTCCGTCACGACGTGCATATTGATGCCACGATCCTGATTTTTTCGGGTCGATGTCAGGCATTGTCCGTCTTTGATCGTCGTCAGGACGATGGCATTCGATGATATGGCACTTTCTACACTGTCCATCCCAAGCGCCAGACCCAGACGGGTGGAAAGTTCATCGACTAACGCGCTTTCTGCGCCATGTTGCAGTAAAAAAAGCCCGCATTGTATACATAACCGTGTAACCGTTCTTTGTGACGACTGCTCTGTTTGCATAGCTCGCTCTGACTAAAAGATGCTCTCTTAATGAAGAATATCTTCTTTTTATCATGAAGCGTGAGTCCGTTGGCTCTGGATAAGATCAATCTTTGTGTTGAAAAAAGAAACAGGTCACTCGGCGGTTGCAGAGAATCGTATCGTGGACCTACTCTTGAACCAGGGCTAAATTTTCTGAGGTGAATAGTAATTACGTAAGGAATGCTAATAATTTAATGTAGTTATTTTAATTGTACAATGAATGTACT